>DASXTY010000265.1:0-1768 GCA_036505155.1 Polyangiaceae bacterium
ATGCTGGCTACACTGGATAGCGTGAGTCAGGCGGTTAGAGCAGCGGTCACGATCCGATACCCGGTCGAGCCCCGGCTACGCGAGTGGGAGCTCCCGGGAGGAACCGTGCCGGAATCCGCTGTGCATGACGCTGCGACCGAGCGTCTGGTGCTTCTGCTCAAGGCTTGGGTCGCGGAGCTCAAAGAGGAAGCTCAGGTGGCTCGTAATCTCGCGGTGCGCTGGCTGGAGAAAGCCCCTCAAGTGGGCATCGATCCGGATGTGTGCGTGCTCTGCCCACCGCCGCCCGAGCGCGGTCTTGTGGAGAGTCTGCGGTTGTGGGTACCGGGTCACTTTGCGCCGCCGCTGTGTTTCGAAATCGTGAGCCGCAGTCATCCGTACAAGGACTACGCGGAGGTGCATGAGCGCTACGCGGCAATGGGAACGCGGGAGCTCGTGGTTTTTGATCCGCTGCTGGCGGGGCCGAAGTCGCTGGGTGGCCCGGTGTCGCTACAGGTCTGGCGCAGGGACGCGCTGGGAACGCTGGACCGGGTTTACTTTGGAGCCGGGCCTGCGCATTCGGAGGTGCTCAACGCGTGGCTGGTCCCCGAGGGCAACCTGCTCGCAATTGCCGGTGAGCACTCGGGAGAGCGGCGTTGGCAAACCATCGAGGAGCGCGAGCGTGCTCAAAAAGAGTGCGAGCGTGCCGTCCGGATGGACCTCGAACGCAGAGTGGCCGAGCTCGAACGGCAACGGCGATAGGCTTGTCTGTGCAGGGCACGTGCGAAAGCACGGTCCGTGCGGTGCTCCGAGGCACCGCTGTTCAAGGTCGAAGTGGGCAACGTCTATGCTACTCGGGCCAGGTCAGGACTCGCAGTCCTTCTCGAAGCCCCGCAGCTGCCAGACGACGGTCGAGCACCACCAGGGTGAGCGACGAGGGATCCGGATCCGCCACCAGCAATGCCGCTCCCAGCTGCGCGGCGTCCGCTGTCCGTATCGAGTGCCGGGCCAGGAGCGATATGCCCCGCACGCGAACCGCAAGTAGATCCGAAACCTCGTGCGCGTCGTTTGTAATCCGCTCGGCCCGTACCAGAGCGGCGGCCCGGTCTGCAGCCGCGAGCCTACCTTCCCGCGCCCGGCGCTCGATCGCTGCAACGAGCTCGAGCCGAGTCAGGCCCCAGAGCACCATATCCGCATCCTCGCTCAGCCATCCCCTTACGAGCTTGCTTCCCTGCTCCAGAACCAGCAACGGAACGATCGCAGAGGTGTCCCAAAACCTCACACGCGGTCCTCTCGATCCTCGTCCACGGCGCGCGACAGCTCCGCGCCTCGCGCACGGATGGGGGGCTCGGCGAGCACCCAGCTCAAGTCTCCGGTGCCCGGCCGCAGGATGCCCATCTTGGCCAGCCGTTGGACGCGCTGTTTGTCGCCGCCGCGGAGCGCCCCCCCCAAACCCACTAGGCGCGCGATGGGCACACCGCGTTCGAGAATCTGGACCTCGCTCCCCCGCTGCGCCATGCGTACATAGCGCGACAAGTGCGCCTTTAGCTCGGTTACCGAGGCAGTCTTCATTCTGACCTATATGGTCCGATCTATCGGACCTGTCAAGTCAAGACATTTGTAATAAGAAGCTCGACATCACCTGGCAGCACGCCGCCGGCACGCCACTGTCTCGCCGGTCCGGGGCCGGCAAAAACTCCCTGAATTAGCCGACCGGATCGCCTGGCACGCTCCGTGAATCTCCGCGCTCGCAGGAGCAGCCCATGCTGGCTACACTGGATAGCGTGAGTCA
>DASXTY010000266.1:0-3370 GCA_036505155.1 Polyangiaceae bacterium
TCGCGCCGAGCCCTCCGCTGGTCATCCCACCAAGATGACGGCTCGGATTGACCAGCGTGACTTCCGCGCCCTGCTCCGCGGCTGCAACCGCGGCGATGACGCCCGCTGCCGTGCCTCCGTACACACAAACTACCGGTTTCGCTGGTGCGACCATTCTATGATTGCGTCCCTCTTGATCGCTCTGTGGGATCGCAGCATCGCGCAACCAGGCGCCGCTCTCACGCAGCCGCCAAGTCGCTGCTGATACGAGTCTTCGAGCTGCCGTTCTCCGGGAAGAACTCCGGCCAGCTGGGGGCGAGGTCGAGCTCGGCACGCCGCGACAGCTCCAATCGCGTAAGCCACACGCAAAGCGGCAAGCCGGCGCCTGCCAGAAACAGGCCGGCAATCACGTCAATGACGTAATGCCAGCGCAGAAACAGGGTGGCCACCATCATATTTGCGGTAAAAAAGCACGCGATAGGCCAGGTGTAGCGGTACGGCAATCGCTTACGATGCCGCAGCGAATACAGCGCGATAAAAACCGGCCCAGCCGTGTGCATCGACGGGAAGATATCCTTCTGCGCCCCGCTGGTGGCGACGGTGGCCCGGATCATGTCGAGCCACAAACCCCGCGGAAGCTGGTGATGAAATTCGTGGGCCATCGCCCGATACGGCCCGTACCCGGGCACGAACATGTAGAGCGTGTGTCCCACGCAAAAAATGATCAGCATGCCCATGGTGAACTCAGAGAGCAGCTGTCGGTTCCTGGTGAAGAGCAAAATGGGGATGACGTGCGCACCCAACAGAAAAAAGAATCCGAAGTAAAAAAATGAAAACCAGGTCGTAGTAGCCGGTGTCACGAACTGATCCATCCAGATTGCAGGCTCGAATCCGAACAGCTTGAGGTCGAGATGGTAGAGCTCTTGGTCCAAAGTGCGCGGGTTCACCACGGGCAAAAAATGCACAAACAGAAAGTAGCTGAACTGAACCGTTCCGTAGATCGCCAATCGGTAGAGCACCGCCGCGACAAAGTCATTTTTGATGAGCCTCGACCGCACCAAAACCAGCGTCGCCACCAAATACATCAGCAGCGCGAATACCTGTTGAAGGCAGACCACGCGCAGCGGGCTCGGGGGCGCAACCACCGCGGCGACATTCAGGCCCAACAGATAAGTGCCCACCAGCCAATCCTGAATTCCGAGCTCTCGCCACAGGCGTCTCGGGCCGGTGTCTTCGAACCGCCCGCCGGAGCCGGAAACCGGGTCGACTTCCGTTGGTGTCATGCCTGCCGATGTGCTCGGGGTTTGGGGTGGCTCCAAGGGGATTCTAGAATCATCATTCTTACAGGGCAGACGGGCAAATGCGAGACTTGCTTGTTCCGGCATTGTCACACAAGCAAGCCCGCGAATGCGTAGACCGCTACGCAGTTAGCGGGTGCGGGAGCTTCCGTGGTGAGCATTAGCGCCGCCGCGGCGAGCGTGGAACAGCGCTCGTGTCGCGCTCTGGATCGACGGGCTCAGGCTGATCCCAGTCCGACTGGCTGGCGAACGACACGCGCAGAGGGGGTGGTCGATCCGTGTAATAGACGACCTCTCCGGCGTCGCTAACTCGTGCACCGACGAACTCCGACCGGCTGAGCTCGGCGAGCAAGAGCTCCGCCTCCGCGTCTTTCAGCCGTAGGCAGTGCGCGAGGTCATGGACCGTCACTTCACCCGGTCGGCTGGTCAACAGATCACCCGCGACGATCGCCCAGGCCTGGTCCAAAAAGGCGCGTTGCCTTTCTCTTAGAGCCTTTGCCCGCCGCCAGGCGATAAAGGCTATCGCCCAGGGCAGCCCGGACACTGCCAGCCCGGAGGCGGTCTCGATCCAGCCGGGGCGTGCGATGAGTAAGATCAAAACCGCGATCACCGACGAAAGCATGGCGAAAGAAGACAACAGCACCACAGCGACCTTCCAAGCACCAGCTCTGAGAGCCGCGCGCTGTGCTGCCTTGAGCGGCTTGTCTTCGCGCCCGCTGCGCTTGACGCCCGGATCATCCAACGGCACCCGTGGGCCGCCGCAGACCCGACATCGGTAGCGAAACGAGCTGCTGGGCTCGATTCCCGAGACCACGCCGCAGTGAGGGCAGCGACTTGCTTCCAATATAGGAGTACCGCAGGCGGGACACGATGCGTCGTTCGCTGGAACCGGGCTCGCGCACACGCGACAGGTACTATCGACACCCTTCTCTACGGACTGCTTGCGTTCGGTCAATGAAGCGCCCCATGGGCGGCGTGCCAGGCGATCACGGCGTGGAAGAGTTTGCGACCGTCGCTGGCTCCGACATAGGGCTCGCTGGCGCGTTCCGGGTGCGGCATGAGGCCGAGGATATTGTGACGCGGCCCCCCGTACACGCCTGCGATGGACCCCACCGATCCGTTGGGGTTGGCATCGGCGGAGAGTTGGCCATCGACTTCGCAGTAGCGAAACGCAATGGACTTTTCCGCTTCCAGTCTTGAAATGGTGTCGGGCGTCGCGTGGAAGCGGCCTTCCCCGTGCGCGATGGGAAGGCGAAACACACCCTGGAGCTGCCAGCTGAAAGGCCCCTGATTCTCGATGCGCACGTGCACGTCGCGGCACTCGAAGGAGAGTCGTTGATTTCTCACCAAGGCGCCGGGAAGAAGGCGGGTCTCGGTGAGGACCTGAAACCCGTTGCACACGCCGAGCACCAGGCCTCCGCGCTCGGCGTGTCGCCGGATCGCCGGCACGATCCGCCCGGCCCTAGCGAGCGCGCCGGCGCGTAGGTAGTCGCCATAGGAGAATCCGCCCGGAATCGCGACCAGGTCCGTTTGCCCGGGAAGATCCGAGTCCTTGTGCCAAACACAGCTGGTACTTAGGCCGCACAGGTCGCGCAGGGTGTGCACCATCTCCACTTCGGCGTTGGTGCCTGGAAAGATTACGACGGCCGCTCTCATCGAGCTCTTCTTAACAGAGCACCGGGGGCGCAAGCCAGGGCCGGTCTCGACCCGGCTTCGGTGCCCTCCGCCGGCGGGATTCATGGGCCGGATCTGGAGCGCGTGGACCGGGTTTTTCCGCGCTTGGTCTGAGCGCAGGTTGGTACCCCATGGTAGAGGTGCGCGTTTGTCCGGCAGTTCTGTTAGCCTGGCGCGCTATGAAAACTCCCAAGCTCAAGCTCGTCTCCGCCTGCCTCTCCACGTTGCTGCTGAGCGCCGCGGCGACTGCCAGTCCGGTCGCTTACATTGCCAAGAGCCAATTAAAACGCTTCAGCCACTCAACACACGTGGTGATCATGAAAAAAGCACAGACTAGCGTGGTCACCCTGATGCCCGACTACGAAGGCGCTCTCGATCCTTTTGCAGTGGTAACGGTGGTGCCGCCAGACGTCACGCCG
>DASXTY010000267.1:0-2273 GCA_036505155.1 Polyangiaceae bacterium
CGAACTCGGCTGCCTCGTGCCTTTTTGGAAACGCCGACGAAGGCTCGGAGCGGATGGTCCGGTTTGCCCATCGATGCCCGGCTGCAGGTTCCTCCGCGTGCACTTGAAAGGCTTCCCGAGCTCGTGCGTCCCGAAAATACGGTGGGAACCCTCGCGCTCGACGCTGAAGCGCACGGCACACTCCTCGATCCTGAGCTCAGCGTGAGGGGCAGCGTCTCTGGCCTGACGAGCCGCGAAGGCGGTCTCGTCATAAACAAAACGAGCCGCGAAGGCGGTCTCGTCAAGTCAGGGTCCCGCAACGGGAAGGCAAACGTCCTAGACGCAAGCTTCAACGGTTCCTATGCGAAGCTCCGGGGCGAACTCGCCGCGCAAGCTCGCGCTGCTGGGCGCGGACGCGCGGAGCTCAGAGCGCACTGGACAGGGCCAATCGTCCAGCTCGCCCGAGCGCAGCCGCACCGACAGAGCCCAATCGAAGGCGACGCGACGCTGCGGCTCGATCGCTTCCCGCTCGAAGCTATCCCCCCGCTCCGTCTGCGTGAGGTGAGTGGAACCGCAAGCGGCTGGTTGACACTGAGGAATTACGGGCGAGATGCAGCGGTCGAGAGCGTTTTGGACCTGCGGCGAGTGCGGGCCGGCGAGGCGGAGTTGAAAAGTTTGACGGCGTCCGTATCGGCGCGCGGTGATGCAGTCCAGGCCGCGCTGAAAGTGCAGGACAACGCCGGCTTCGCCGATGCGCGGGTGCGCGCCAAGCTGGCGTGGGAAGATCGCCTGCTTCCCGAAATAACCGTGCCGGTGGAGGCCAAGCTCGATGCCAGGCGTTTGCGCATTGCGCCGCTCTTGCCGTTCGTGCGTCAATCCGTGAGTGAGCTCGATGGGCGGATCGACGCGAACCTCACGGGGCATCTGGGCAGCGGCCCGCCGCAGCTCTCGGGGATTGCAGAGCTTCAGCAGGGCGTTATCCGCGTCCCTGCGATCGGCCAGCGCTTCCACGACATTACGGCTCGCCTCGCGCTTTCGCGAGGTGAAGCGCGTCTCGAGAAGCTCTCGGCGCGAGCAGACAGCGGGAAGCTCACCGGAGCGGCGCACGCCCGCCTCGACGGGCTGACGATCCGGAGCGCGGACGCTCGCATCGACGTCTCCAAGCGCGAAAAGATCCCTGTCACGGTGGAGGGTGCCGCGGTCGGCGATGCTTGGGGAAAGGTCAGCGCGTCGATGGATTCAAGCGACCGGCGTGCTCTAAAAGTGAAGGTCGACGTTCCGGAGCTTCACGTGGAGCTGCCGGAAACCGAGGGCCACCGGGTGGAGGACCTCAAGCCCGCTCAGCACGTACACGTCGGCGTCTACCGCTCGAACGGGGGCTTCGTGACGCTGCCACTGCAGCCGCTCGAAGTGGGAACGGAGCCGGGCCGCCCGATCCTGGTCGACGTCAAGCTCGACAATGTCTGGATCGTTCGAAGAAACCAGGCCCGGGTCCAGCTCACCGGAAACATCCAGGTTGCGAAGAACGAGACTTCCAACTTTACCGGCCAGATCCTGCTCAAGGGTGGGGTGCTCGATATCTCCGGCAAGCGGTTCGAGATCGAAAGGGGGGTAGTGACTTTTCACGGATCGGATGCGTCGAACCCCACCATCGTGGCTACCGCTCGTTGGGACTCCCCGGCGGATTATCGAGTGTACGCGGACTTCGTCGGGTCCGTAAAAAATGGAAAACTAACTCTGCGCTCTGATCCACCGCTGACTCAAGATGAAGTGCTGAGTCTATTGCTTTTCGGCAATACCGATGGTTCGATGGGGACCGGCTCAGGCAATGCAGCGACCACGGCGGTCGGAGTCGCTGGCTCAACCGCCGCGCGCGGCTTGAACCGCATGCTCTCCGACATCACCCAGCTGGACGTGAGCGCGCGGGTCGACACCAGCACCGGAAGCTCGCGTCCGGAACTGGTCGTTCAGGTCTCTCCCCGTGTGTCCGCGCGCTTGACGCAAGCGCTCGGGGAGCCCGCACCCGGGCAGCCACCCGATCGCACTTTTCTAACCCTGGACACCAAGATCACCGGGCGCTGGGCGCTCAGCACCGTCGTCGGCGATAAAGGTGCCTCCGCCGTCAACCTGATCTGGCGGCGTCGTTACTAGCAATTCCGGCTTCTGGTATCAAGAATCGTTCGATTCGCCCGGGTGATCGGTGAAGCGATAACCGAACCCGCGCACGGTCACGATGTAGTCGCGGGCAGCGCCCAGCTTGTCGCGCAGCCGCTTGACGTGAGCATCGACGGTCC
>DASXTY010000268.1:0-6217 GCA_036505155.1 Polyangiaceae bacterium
CCGCAGTGGCAATGCCGGCGGCGAGCCCTCCGCCGCCGACCGACACCACCACGGCTTCCAAATTCGGGACTTGATGCAAAAGCTCCAAGCCGATGGTTCCCTGACCCGCGATCACCAGAGGATCGTCGAACGGGTGCACCAGAATTTTTCCGGTGTCGCCGGCCAGTCGCTTTGCCTCCGCGTGGGCTTCGTCGTAACTCCGGCCGAAAAGTATGAGCTCGGCGCCGAGGCTCTCGGTGGAGGTGAGCTTGATGAGCGGCGTTGAGCGCGGCATCACGATGGTGGCGGAGATCCCAAGCCGCCGCGCGTGATAGGCAACGCCCTGGGCATGGTTGCCGGCGCTGGCGGCGATGACGCCGTGCTCTTGAGCTTGAGCTCCGAGAGCGCTGAGCTTGTTGCAAGCGCCGCGCTCTTTGAAGGAGCCGGTCAATTGCAGGTTTTCGAGCTTGAAAAACAAGCGCGCCCCGAGCTCCTCGCTCAGCATATGCGAAAATGCGCAGGGCGAGACCAACACGGCGGTCCCCATGCGATGGCGAGCCGCGCGGATGTCGTCCAGGGTGATCACGTGCCTATCTTACCGATGGCGCTTGCCAGAGGACCGGATTTTAGCTATAGAGGTCTGGTTTGAGCCTGGCGCCCAGTGTTTATGGGCGGCAGGCCTGGAAGATCCTGACTATGTCGAACCGATGTTTGTGGAATGTTCGTCAGCGACACGAGTGGTTGCGCACTCCTCTCAAGGGCAAGCACCTGAAACGCCGCAAGCGAATGCGTATCGGCTTGGAGCAAGCGCTTCAGCGCAAGCTGGGCCCCGCCGCGTCCGACGCTGAGGGAGCGAGTGCGCCCGCCGAGTCGGCGCAAGCGCAGACCGCTGAATAAGGCCGCCGAAGGGTTAACCGCCGGAGTGCGTCGCGCCGTCGCACACCGCGGCCCAGGCCATTGAAGGAGTGGTGCGCGCCCAAGCCAACCGACCCGCTCGGTCAACCACAATGAGTCCGCCGGTGGATGCCACGCGGCGCTGCATCATGGTGAGAGCCGAACTCGCTGCTTGCTCCGGCGTGGAGCCCGCTCGCAGCGCGAAAATGACGGACGACGCCAGAGCAACGCGCAAGATTCCCTCACCGTGTCCGGTCGACGAAACCGCACCCGCGGTGTCGTCCGCGTAGGTGCCGGCTCCTGCAATTGGGCTGTCGCCGACACGACCCGGCTGCTTTCCAACTAACCCGCCGGTGCTGGTTGCGGCGGCCACGGAGCCGCTCGCATCGCGGGCGATGGCTCCAACGGTGCCCGCCCCCTCGGTCGCACTTTTCAGATCGACCAAGTATCCTGCCAGGCGCTGCCGAGCTCCGTCGGTGATCATCGAATTTTCTTCCACCGGGAAACTGCCGTGCTCGCGCGCAAAACGATCGGCTCCAGCTCCCGCGTACAACACGTGTCGCCCTGATTCGAGCACTTTGCGCGCCACCAAGACCGGGTTCTTGAATGCGCTGAGCGCGCACACCGCACCCAAGGCGAGCGTGCGACCGTCCATGATGGATGCATCGAGTTCCAGCCGCCCCTCAACCGTGAGGCTCGCACCGGTGCCCGCGTTGTAATTTGGGTCATCTTCCAGGAGCTTTACCGCCAGCTCCACCGCGTCGAGCGCGCTGCCTCCGCGGCCGAGCAGCTCTGCAGCGGCCTGAGCCGCCAGACGGCACCCGGTTTCCGTTTCTGGACCTTTTTGATGTGCCCCGTGACCCGCCCCGCCGTGTACCAGAATCGACCATCCACCCCCACCACCGCTCCAGGATGCGGTGAGGGTCATGAGATCCTCGGGCGCGAGCGCTTCACGTGCACCAGAGCCGCTTGAACGGCAAGGGGCAAGGCTGCCAGCATCAACAGCGCCTGAGGTGTGCTGCCGACGGCGACTGCATGCAGAAGCACGATGCACCCTGCGAGCGCGGTGGCCGCACCGAGCAGACGACCCGCGCGTGAGAGCGGTGCACTGACCCACGGCGGAGCGCAGAGAGCCAGCGGAGCGATGGCGAAGAGGGCCGCGAGCGTCCCGGCGTGCGCGCCCCCTGGTGCTGCACTTGCGGTCATGAATCGAATCTGCCCGTCGGCGGTCACCAGGATTCCTTGTGTCATGTTGACAATGCTGGCGCCGGCGGACCTCCAAGCCCCCGTGCGCGCGGCAGCCGGAAACAAAGCAGCCTTGTCCGATAGCGGAGTTGCCAGGATGCCGACCGCGAGCCCTCCCACAATCCAACCCGCGACGGTTGCACCGAGCGCAATTCGCCAAGGTGAAGCACCGAGCGCTTGCAGAGCCCTCTGCTCGCCGCGGAGCTTGGTCTGAGCCAGTGCTGCGCTGGCGCCCACCGCGCTCAAGCCGGGCGCAAAGGCAGAGAGCCGCGCTAGTCGCATGCCCCAGGTGCTAAACGTCTCGTCGGTGAGGCTTATCACCGCCAGCGCTCCGAGCAGAAGCGCAACCGCCCATCCCATCGAGCGCCGGAGCAGCATCCAGTCGAAGGCGTCCATCGCGGCGTGGCCTGGCTGAGCTTGGAGGGGGTGGCTGCTCGGCGCAAGTTGGCACGAGTCGGCCCGCGTGGTAAAAAGCCAGTGAACGCGCAGGAAGGACCGGGTCCCGGGATTAGCCGGCGGAGGAGCCACTTCCGCACCTGCGCCGGGCGAGTCGCAAAAGCGAGTCGCCTGTTTGGCACGAGGCCGCTTTGCGGTCTCCATTCGGAAGCGCCCCTGCTCTTGCGCCCGTCTGTTCGGATCGAAACCCTAAGCGGGCCTTTTTTCGGGGTGTCCGGCGAAGCGCCGGAGGAGGTAAAGTGACGATGCAATGTAGTTGTCCCCCTGACCCGGAGGGTCGTCCAAGGTGATTCGCCGTTCGCAAACCCCGACTGTCTCCGCCCCGTAACCGCGGCGGTGTCAATGTTCGGGGTGCCCCAGCGGACGGCGGTTTCGTGGGAAGCGTCCAGCGGCTTCTGCTTGTCAGGTGCCGTTGCGACCGAACCACGAAGCGCCGGATTTGGCGAGCCGGCATCACTCCGCTTCGCTATGCGTAGCGAGATGGTGTGGGCCGGGCAGCTATTTGTAGCGAGACGGTTTGCCACTGGCATTCGTAGCCAGACGGCCTCCCGCTCGCTGGGCTGACGCCGGGATTCCAAAGGGGCTTGCTACAACGAGCCGGGTAGCTAGGATGGTGCCCGGCTCGTTCTTTCTTTGGCGCCCGAGCACGACATTTTTTGGCGCGGCGCCGGAGTGAGGCAATGAACTTCCTCTCAGCAATTTCCGCCTTCAACGCTTCCTCTTCCCTAGATCACGCTGCCGGTCTTTTCGGCATGGCGGACTTCTTTTGGGACAGTATGATTTTCCAGAGCGGCCGCTGGACCGATGCCATGAACAAGGTTCGCATCGGGCTGCCGTTGATTGCCGCGCTGGCAGTCATCTGGACCTGGAGATCAAGAAAGCTCGGTGCTCCGGTCCCGGAACGGATCCAGAGGCGATTTGGGGTCCTCTTCACGGCGGTGGCGTTCTTCGCCTATTTCGATTTCTTCAACCCCAATACGCGCTACCCGGAGTATTACCATCGCCACGAGCTCTTTCACTATTATCTGGGCTCGAAATATTTCGCGGAGATTGGCTACACGCGGCTCTACGAATGCGCCTCGATTGCGGAGGTGGAGCTCGGCAGAGGGCAGTCCGTGCGCGATCGCGAGATCCGTGATCTTCGCGTCAATCTGATAAAGCCCATGGCGGACACCTATGTCCTGTCGAGGCCGGAGGAGTGCAAAAGTCATTTTACGCCCCAGCGCTGGGAACAATGGAAGAAAGACGTGGACTGGATCCACAAGTCCGCCGCCGGCGAATATTACGAGAACATGGTGAAGGACCACGGCTACAACCCGCCTCCGGTGTGGACCATGGATGGCAAGTTCTTCGGCAGCCTCGGGGTGGCTGGAGACAAGTTCTTCAAAGCGTTGGCCAGCATCGACGTCCTGTTCCACATCGGCATCGTGCTGCTGATTGGCTGGGCCTTCGGCTGGAAAGTGATGATGGTCGCCACCGTGTTTTGGGGGTGTAATGCGCCAGCCAACTTTTATTGGACCGGCGGCGCGTTCATGCGCCAGGACTGGATTTTCTTTCTGGTTGCATCGCTGTGCTTGGCGAAGAAGAGAATGTTCGCCCTGAGCGGGGCAGCGCTCACCTGGTCCGCCCTGCTTCGGGTTTTTCCCGTGATTCTGTTCGCAGGACCGGGGATTGTGATCTTGCTTCAACTCATCCAGAAATATCGTCGCGTGCAGGCGGGCGGGGGGGGTGGTTTGCTCCGCGAGTCGAAGCCGAAGAATCTACTCGAGTGGCTACACCCAACCCACCGGCGCTTCATCGGCGGGTGCGTGATCGCTACCGGCATCTTGGTTCCGGCCAGTGTGGTCGTGGCGGGGCCGGATGCTTACGTCGACTTCGCCAAGCACATCAACGTGCACAAGCACACGCCGCTCACCAACCATATGGGGCTGGAAACTGTCTTGGTTCACGACTGGAAGGGTCGAATGCGCTTCACGCGCGACGACAACATGGACGATCCGTTCGAAGGATGGAAGCAGGGCCGTCTCGATCGCTTCCACACCATGAAGCCGGTCTTTTATGGGATAACTTTGGGGATCTTCCTGTGGACGGTGTGGGCGTTGCGAAGGACCAAAGCGCTCTGGCTCGCGATGCCGCTCGGGTTAGGCCTGGTCTTCTGCCTCACGAACCTAACCTGTTACTACTACTCCATGTACATCATAGCGGCGGCGCTGGTGATGGCGCGGCCGGAGCTCGCCCCGGTGATCCTGCTCACCAGCAGCGCGAGCCAGATCTTGCAGATCGACTACTACTGGGTCGACGACAAGTTCACGGTTCAGGCCTGGCTATTTTTCCTGTTTTCCGTGTTGCTGCTGATTGCCTACTCGCGCCCCTTCAGCATGGAACGGCTCCGCGCGTGGTGGAACGATCAACCGGAGCCGCGCCTGAAACACGCCCCGAGCAGCAGCGCATCGGCGGCGGCGGAGTGACCTATTGAGAAGTTGCCAAAGAAAGCTAACGCTTGTGGTCGTGCCAGGCGCGAGCCTGGCTGGTGCGTCGCGTCAGCCGGGGCTTCGACGTCGGCAAAGGCACTACGGGCAACCGATGTCGGGCTTCGCTGCGGTAGGACTGATGGCGGTGTTGGTCAGGGTGCCGTCGCCGAGCTGGCCATAGTTGTTATCGCCCAGCACCGGACGTCGCCATCTTTCGTGCTGACGCATGTGAAGTCAGCTCTGCAGCAACGGTGGCGACCTGGGCGTTGCCGATCACAGTCACCCGCAGCGGCACGTCGCTTTTTTCCGCCATCGTCCTTGTGCCGAGCGCCGTCCCTATGCCCAGCACGCCCACGCTGGCGCCGTTTATTCCCCAGCACCAAAGCGTTCCGTCATTTTTTACGGCGCAGGCGTGTCGCGTCCCCGCAGCGATCGCCGAAACCTCGGTGCCCAGCCCGGTCACTTGTACGGGCGATTGCAAGCCGACCCCCAGAACATAAGCGTTGTTTCCCCAGCACCACACAGTTCCGCCTCCCCTTAGCACGCAAGCGTAGTCGCTAAGCACGACGCTAACCACGCCATCCAGCCCGGGCACTTGCATGGGCGTCGTCGAATAGTCCTTGGAAGTGATGAACTGCGGAGGCCCAGAGGCACTCAAATTCATTCCCCAGCACCAGAGCGTTCCATCTTGTTTGAAAGCGCAGGTGCGTCCGGGCCCTACCGTTACGCCAGCCACGTTGGTCCCGAGTGCCGCCACAAGCAAGGGCGTGCTCTTGTCCACTGTCGTTCCGTCGCCCACCTGCCCGTACTCGTTGGCGCCCCAGCACCAAAGCGTGCCATCGCGTTTCAAGGCGCAAGTCGTCCAGCCGCTGGCTCCCTGTGCTACACCGTCACCGAGCGCCGTCACGCGCACGGGCGTGCTCCGGTCTATGGTCGTTCCGTCACCCACCTGGCCAGCCCGGTTGATGCCCCAGCACCAGAGCGCACTGTCCCGGTCGACGGCACAGGTCGCGCCTGGTGCCACGCTGGCGACGCTCGCGCCGAGCGCGGTCACCTGCACGGGTGAGCTTCTATTCACGGTCGTGCCATCACCGAGCGTGCCGTACTCGTTGTCGCCCCAACACCAAAGCGTGCCATCCGCTCTGAGTGCACAGGCGTGAAGGTCACTGGTT
>DASXTY010000269.1:0-2402 GCA_036505155.1 Polyangiaceae bacterium
TCGCAGCACCGAAGCTTTGGTGGCGGAGTCGCAGCGGATTTGGTAGGCGCCGCCGCTTTTGTCGACGGGGGCATACCCAGCTTGTTCGAGCTCGTGCACCGCGTCGTCGCTCGCGCCGAGCATCTCGATATCCCATTCGTCCGTGCCGCGAACGAGCTCCGCTACGGAACCGGAAAGCACCGGACTTCCGTCCCGGATCATCACCACCTGGTCGCAAGTTCGCTCCACGTCCGAGAGAATATGGCTGCTCAAGAGCACCGCCGTACCGCGCGCTTTCTGCTCCAGGATCAGATCGGCAACTAAGCGGCGCCCTTGCGGATCGAGCCCGGTGGTGGGCTCGTCCATGATCAAAAGCTCGGGCTGATGAAGGAGCGCTTGAGCCAGCCCCAGCCGCTGAGTCATGCCCTTGGAGAACGTGCCGACCCTGCGATCAAACGCCGATCCCAGACCCAGCCGCTCGGCAAGTTGACGGCTCCGCTCATCGGTACTCCTCGCGTCGAGGCCGCTGAGGCGGCCGTAGAAGCGAAGGGCGGTTCTCACGGTGAGGAAACGATAGGGATGGAAAATTTCAGATTGAAACCCAATGAGGCGGCGCGCAGCAAGATCGCCCGGCGATTTGCCGAGAACGGTTACCGCTCCGGAGTCCGGCGTCACCAGGCCGATCAGGGCGAAGATGGTGGTGGTCTTGCCGGCGCCGTTCGGTCCGACCAATGCAAGCACCGAGCCGCGCTCGACGCGAAGCGAAAGCCCATCCACTGCGCGAACTGCTGGCGAACGCGACCACGCGCGGCGATAAACCTTGGTCAGCGCATCGATCGCGATCGCCGGATCCATCAGGGCCCCTTTGGCAGCTGCTTTTCGATGGTCTGCTCCAAATAGGGCTGTAACCCCTGGTAGGTTGCTTTTACGCGCCCATCCCGGCCAACCAGGACCGTCGTCGGGAGCGCATCAATCCCCCAGCGCGTTTTGACCGTTCCACGGGGATCATGCAGCACGACGAACCGGACTTTTCTCCGTTCAATGAAGGCGACGGCGTCTCCGCGTTCGCTGTCCACGCTGATGGCGACGATGCCGAGCCCTTTGGATCCATTTTTGCGATACAACCGGTCGAGCGCTGGAAACTCCATGCGGCACGGAGTGCACCAGCTCGCCCAGATGCTCACCAGAGTAAGCTGGTTATGGCCGGCAATCTCGCGAAGACTCTGCCCGCGGCCCGAGAGATCGAACAATTCGAGCTCCGGCGGGACGTCGCCGATCCCGAGCTTCCCCACGACTTGGGCCGGCTTCTCGAGCAGTCCCGTCTTGAGCCAAGCGCTTCCCCCCGCGCAGAGCAGGATGAATCCCCAGAGTAAAAAAGTCGGTTTCACTCTATCCGTCTGTACCACAGCCTTTCGGTGCTGCTCCAACAGGCGGTCGGCGGCCAAGCGATCCCTGCCAACGTCCTGCCGATCAGGTATAACTGGCTCCAGACAAACAACAGGCGATGAGACAAAAAAAACACATCCGTGCTCGGCGATTTTTCATCGGTCTGCCCCAGAAGGCCTCAATTTCCCACCAAACCTAAGGCGTAACCCGAAAATGTTCCAACTCCACCCTGACAACCCCAAGCGGTTTCTGTTTCGAGGCAAGCCGGCCGTGCTGGTGACCTCCGGCGAACACTACGGCGCTGTCCTGAACCTGGACTTCGACTACCGCTCCTATCTCGAGGAGCTCGCCGAGCACGGGCTCAATCACACGCGGGTTTTTTCCGGCGTGTATCGGGAGCTCACGGGCAGTTTTGGCATCACCAACAACACCCTGTCGCCTGCAGCCGGCCGATGGGCTTGTCCCTGGGCCAGGACTGACGTTGTGGGCGCTGCAGACGGCGGGAGCAAGTTCGATTTACGGAGCTATGATCCTGGGTACTTCGAGCGTCTGAAGGACTTCCTCGTCGTGGCCGGCCGGCTTGGGGTCGTGGCCGAGTACAATCTTTTCTGCCCGTTTTATGAGGACGCGTTGTGGGACTGGTGCCCAATGAACGCCCGCAACAACGTGAACGGAGTCGGAGGATGCAGTCGGAACCGCGTATACACCCTCGAGGAGCCCGAGCTCACCGAGGTACAGGAGTCCCTGGTCCGGCGAATCGTGGCCGAGCTCAACGGGTTCGACAACATTTATTATGAGGTCTGTAACGAACCCTATGCCGGTGTGGTCACGCCAAGCTGGCAGGATCGGATCGCCGCGGTCATCACCGATACCGAAGCCGGCCTGCCGAACCGTCACCTGATCTCATTCAACGTCGCTAATGGCGGGACTCGGGTCGAGCCCAATCCGCTGGTAGGGCTGTACAACTTTCATTATTCCGTTCTCTCGGAAGTGGTTGCGCTCAACGCAGATCTGCCCATCGCCATCGGTGAGAATGA
>DASXTY010000270.1:0-3023 GCA_036505155.1 Polyangiaceae bacterium
GTTCCCGGATGCGAACGCTTAGAAACGCTTACCCGAAATCGGTGGCCGCGGAAAAAAGCCGGCGAATCGTGCACGCTCTGGCAGCGCTGCCGCTTTTCACACAGGCACGCAGCGTTGCATTGTTTTGGCCCATTCTCGAGATCAACGAAGTCGATCTGCGGGACCTCGACGCCGAAGCGCGCCGCGCACAGCGGGCGGTTTATTATCCGCTCGTGGAGCGCCGGCAGGGCTCGACGAAAACCGGTTTTGCCCGGGTGGACGACCCGGCTCTGCTCATCCGGCGGGGTCGTGTCTTTGCAGAGCCGCCTCCCGAGGCCCCGAGAGCCGAGCGCGGCGACATCGAGCTCATTCTGGTCCCGGCGCTGGCGGTGGCGACGAACGGTTATCGGTTGGGTCAGGGCTCGGGATTTTACGATATGACGCTTCCCGATTTTCGCCCGCCGGCTCGGGCCATCGCGGTGGCGTTCGAATTTCAATTGGTTTCCGAGCTACCCACTTCCGATCGGGATGTGGCCTGCGACTTTGTGCTCACCGAAGCTCGCTGCATCGAAGTCGCCGGCCGTTAGGCCTTCGACTTGCGACGGCGGCTGCGACAATCGCGACAAAGACCGTAGAGTTCGTGCTTGTGGTCACGCACCTCGAAGCCGTAACGCGCCGCAACCCGCGTCTGAAGGTCTTCGATCAGGGGTTCTTCGAATTCCGTGATTTTTCCGCACGAAAGACAGATCAGATGATCGTGGTGCGCTTGTTCATCGGAGAGCTCGAAGCGGGTGAAGCCGTCTCCGAACTTGTGCTCGAGGACGATACCGCTTTCCGAAAGAAGCTTCAGCGTGCGATACACGGTTGCATAGCCCACGCGCGCATCCAGAGCTCGGACCCTTTCCAGCAGCTGATCGATGGTGATGTGCTCGGTGGACTCGAAAAACGTGTCGATGATCAGCCGGCGTTGCTCGGTGGAACGCAAACCCCGCTTGGCCATGAAGGCCAGCAAGTTCCGCCGCAGCCGCGACAGGTCTGGCCTGCGCGGGGGGCTGCCCAAAGAGCTGGTGCGAATCTCCCCGCTCATGTCCCTTGGTAACTTTTTGGGGCCATCGGGTCAAGCGTGCCCTCGAAAACGCAATAGAGCCAATAATGAACCGCCCAAAGTGCCGATGGGGGCCAGGGCGGGCGGAACCAAGCCGAATGCGACGGCCAAAGCCGCACCAATTCCCGGAACCAGGGTCAACGTCAGGCCGAGCCAAGCTTCTCGTCGACAGGAGTGCGCGAGTCGAATCCCCAGCGCGGCATCGCGCACGTCATCGGATGCGAGCTGAACCCCCCAGTCGGCCACGCTGGAGCCGGCTGTGGACAACGCCACCGACACGTCGCCCGCCGCCAACGCGGCGTCGTCCGCGGGGCTGTGACCGACCACCGCCACAATGGCACCGCCATCCATCAAGCGACGAACCTCCTGCCCGCGCTCGCCCGGTAAGAGCTCGGGACGAATGTGTTCGATGCCCAATGCTCTCCCCAGGGCTTCGCAGGTTTCACGCGCGTCACCGCTGAGCAACACCGGCTCCACACCGACGTCCAGCAAATGTTGAACCGCTGCACGCGCTCCCGGGCGCAATCCGTCTTGCATGCCGACGGCACCGATGAGCCGTCCGCCGAGCGCAACCAGCAGCACCGTGCGTCCCATGGCTTCAAGCTCCGTGATTCGAGCCTCTGCGACCGCAATGCTCACTTTTTCTCTCAGCATCAGGGCACGACTGCCCACTATCAGCGGCTGACCGTTGGAAGCGACGGCGGTGACGCCAAATCCCGGCTCCACGTTGGGACTGCGCACTGCATCGGGCAGAACGCCGCGAGCGCGTGCAGCGCGCAAGACGGCAGTCGCGGCAGGTCGAGTTACTCCGCTATGCGCGCCCGCGACCAGAGCCAACACGGCGGTGGGCTCCTGCGGCCCAATCGGTTCGATATTCGTCACTTCCGGCTCGCCCAAAAGCAACGTGCCGCGCGCACAAAACGCGGTGCTGGACACGCGGCCTGCGCGGTCGAGGGCATCGGCGGTGCGGAAAGCAATGCCGCGGCGCAAAGCATCCAAGACGGCGCGATTCACGTGCAACACGCCGATCTGCGCGACTGCGGGCGCCGCCACCGCTGCCTGCGCCGCCACCGCCCAGGTACAGATGGTCAAAAAGTCATAGTCGGCAGCAAACGCCGTGAGCGCCGCCAACCCGGCTGCAACCGGCGCACCGCGCTCCCCGCTGATCTTGCTCCAGCGCACCAGTGGCGTCCACAGATCCGCTCGGCGGTGGATATCCTGCGTGAGCCGCATCCAAGCTCTATCCAAGCCCGCCCAGCCCACCACGGCGCGCAGCCTGCCTTCGAGGACGCGCGCACCGGCCACCAGCACGTCGCCCTCGCCACGCGCAATGCTCATTCTGGCGCCTCGCCAGGGCACCACCCTTGCGCTCCCCGCGGTCACCGTAACATCTGCGGGGCAGACCTCACCCGATTCCACCACGATTTCTTCGCCGGGTCGGAGGTCTTCCGCCCGAGCCTCGGTGACCGTCTCTCCTACGATTCGATGACCGGGCTGGTTCAGCTCCAGGGATAGCGCTTCGCGTTCGGCGTCCAGCGCGCGCCGCGCTCGTCGCGTGAGCCAAACCCCAACGGTGGTGGTGGTCATCACCACCGCTGCCAGGGTGATTCCTCCGCTCGTGTGCGGATGGCGAACCACGCGCTCGGCAATTGCCACCAGAGTGCTGCAAACCGGTGCCGCCAAGAGCGCGACTGGATGTAGCTCGGTGGGCTCACGCGGGCCGGCTATGTATTCAGCCAGCAGAGTTCCCGCCGCCGCTACTACCAGCAGCAGCCGTGCGTTCTGAACCGCGCCGGAGGACCCCGCCAGCGCGAGAACAATGGACAGGCAAGCGCCGAATAGCGTGAGAGCCAAGAGCAGCGCGCCGATGTCGGTCAGACCGTCTTGCGCCTGCGCGAAGGACGGAGGACCTACCTTCCCCGCGTGCGCTTCCGAGGGC
>DASXTY010000271.1:0-1631 GCA_036505155.1 Polyangiaceae bacterium
CATAGCGGCCAACGGCGCCGGCATCTGGAGCATCGATTCCATCCGCGGGAAGAAGCGCTAGTCGGCGAACCTCAAAAATGCCGCTTTTAGCTGCCTCATGACACACAACCGGGTGCCGTTGAGCCACCGAGATCCAGCGCCACGCCCCGCTTGTACTACTTCGCTGCGGTCCCGGCGGCAGTTCATGAGTTACTGAGGTTGGCTTACCCCGGGGGCGCGGACTTGCCCGCACGGCAGGTCGGTTTGGATCAGGTGATCATCGACCGCTGGGAACACCTCGCCGATGCTCTAGAAGAGGCGTCCGCTTCAGACCTCATGCAAGTCATGATTCAGCTGCTGAGCCACATCGCCGACCTGCACCGGCGCGCAGAGCGAGCCATGCAGTATCCATCGAGCATTCGTCGGGCATGCGACTTCTTATCCCGGGACTTGCAAAGCAAGGTGTCCATGCCGGTTGTCGCGCGCAAGGTGGGGATGGGCTACAGCGCGTTCCGTAAGAAATTCGAGGAGGTGGTGGGCATGTCGCCGGGCGCCTTACGCATTCGGGCGCGGATCGAGCACGCAAGGGAGTTGCTGGTGAACACCGAAGAGCCGCTTGGAGCCATCGCCGAGCGGCTGGGCTATTTCGACCAGTACGCGTTCTCAGCGCAGTTCAAACGATTCATGGGAATACCGCCGAGCCGCATGCGAAAGCTGAATCGGGCGTAAGTCCCCTCCGCAATTCAAGGTACAGGGACCTGCCACTCGAGCGTCACTGCGAGTCCGGGCTGAAGCAGCCAAGCGCTACAGATGCGGCCCGAGTGTGATCACTGGGGTTCGAATCGCGCGCCGGTCCCCACGTGCCGCCGCATCCGCCAGCGCAGCGAGCTCATCGTGCCGCCGGGGTGCCAGCGGCTCACCGGCTGCTGTCCGAACGAGCTTCAGATTCGCCACGATGGCCGTCTCTACTACTGCGTAATCTTTAGCGGAATTTCTGGTGACACCAGTGTATAAGTTACCCCGGTGTGTAAGCTGGCGAAAACGGGTCACCCGGAACAGGGCGGGCCCGAGCTCGCAATCCTGACCCGTCCCGCGCGCGAAGCACACAAAGGTAGAATAGGATGCGTACCGCTTGGCTCGGTCTGGCTCTTCTTGGCCTGGGTTGCAGTGATAATGGTCGCGTGGTCGCAACCGGCAGCGACGCGGCGAGTGGGGGCGGAGGCGCTGGCGGCCTGTCGGGTGCAGGTGGCGTTGCAATTGCCGCGGGCGGCTTCTCGGGGACGGGCGGCGGGGGGGGCCTCTCGAGCATGGGCGCTACGGCCGGGGCATCCACCGGCGGCACCGGAGGCTCGACAGCAGCCGGGTCCCTGACGGTCGACGCGGGCCCTGCGAAAACTCTGACCTTTCCCGCCCAGGATCTCACGCTGTTTGGTCATGAGACGCACCCTGACGGAAGTCCGCTCGCCGTACAGTGGACCCAGGTGAGCGGTCCGGCTGGGGCCAGTTTTTCCGCTCCCAACGCGCTGACCACCACGGTCACGTTCTCGAGCACCGGAACCTATGTCTTTCAGCTGTCCGCAAGCGACGGGACGTCCACCGTCACCGCCACCGTGACCATCACCGTCAACCCAGCCTCCAGCCAGACTGCTTTC
>DASXTY010000272.1:0-8204 GCA_036505155.1 Polyangiaceae bacterium
CGGAGCTCGTCGGTCAGAGATGCGGCCTTGCCTGAGACGAACATATCCTTGAGGTTCGCCGCCGCTTTCTGGCCGCGGAGGCCCACGAGCTCCGCGAAGAACGCGACCTGATCCATGTTTCCGCCCGACTTTTCGGCGGACTTGGCGAGCTGCGCCATTACGTCCCCGAGGGGCAGCATGTTGCCCTTGGCGTCCTTGAACGACACGCCAAGCTGCTTCATCTTCTTTTTTACCGACTCACTCGGCGCGGCCAGCTGAGTCAGCATGGTGTTCACGGCCGAGCCGGCTACCGATGCATCGAGACCCACGTCTTGAAGCAGAGCGACCGCGGCGACGGTGTCTTCGAGTGGAATATTGAACTGACGGGCCGTGGACGAGACATTCGCCATCGACTCGCCGAGGCTCGAGATGGAGCTATTCGTGCGCGCGGACGCAAGGGTCAAGACATCTGCCACGCGGGTTGCCTCCGTTGCGGCAAGCCCCATGCCCTTGAGCACATTCGAAACATGTCCGGCCGTCTCCGCGAGCTCCGCACCCTCGGCGGCAGCGGCATTCAGAATGCCTCCTATACCTTGAAGGATTTCCTGATTCGTGAAGCCCGCCTTTCCCATGAGCTCCATGCCCTCGGCCGCTTGAGTCGCCGTGAACTTGGTGGTGGCCCCGAGCTCCTTTGCTTTGGCTTCGAGGTCCGCGATCTGATCGCGCGTCATCAGGGAGACGGCGCCGACGTTCGCGATCTGCTGCTCGAAGTCCATTCCGGGCCCAGCGAGATTGGCAAGGGCAGCCCCCGTCGCGACCGCGGCCCCCGCAACAACCAGGCCACCGGTCTTGAGGCCGCTGAAAAACTTGTTCGCAACGTTGTCCAGATCTTTAAGGCCTCGTTCCGCGCTCCGTGTGAAGCGCCCGATTTGGCTCTGCATCTTGGCGACCGGCTGCGTCAGTCGATCGGTCGCCTTGAAGATCGCTTCGATGCTGAATCGACCAGCCATGGTTTACCGCTTTGGTTTGGGGCGCGGTTTCGTGTGCTCTCGGAGCTCTCGGCGAAGGCTTTCGTAGGAGAACCGGATCTGGATCAGGGAGATGACCTGGCTGCCTGCTCTTTCGGATGTCCCACGACTGGCACATGACACCCCCCTCCTGGGAGGTACGAGGGGGCGGCAGCATGCTCCGAGCACGAAAAGCTTTGGTCAGGTCTGGAAGGTGACGCACGGACCCGGATATGATCCCGAGCCCGCGTCCGGGCGAAACGATGCGCTAGAACGCGCGCTCCGACCTATGCGGCCTCTTCGCGCGGACCGCGCACACTGTTGCCGCCTCCCTCGCGCGCGAGCTCTTGCGCGGCGCTCGCGTCGTCGACGAGCTTGTCGGCGCCCGTGGTGCGATAAAGTGTCGCAGCGCCGATGCTGACGGTGATGCGCAACGTTTCGCTCAACAGTCGAATTTCCCTTGCGGCCAGGTCGGCGCGCAGCTCTTCCGCCAGCGCCAGCGCACGCGCCAGGTCAGCGCCGGGCAAGGTGATTGCGAACCGATCGTTCGCATAGCGACCGATGATCGCTTCGCGGCCGAGCTTCTGGCGCAATACGTGCCCAACGCGGCGCAACGTGCCGTTGCGACACAGACCGCCGAACCGGTCTGCCAGCGCCGCGAGGTCGTCGATGCAAACCATCAGCGCCGAAAGCGGCGCATCGTTGCCGCGCGAGTAATATATCTGGCGGTTGGTCTCGCTGACCCAACACGCGCGGGTTCGCGTGCAGGTCAACGCGTCCTGGATCGAAAGGGTGTCGATGAGTGCGCGGTATTTCGCGTCGAGGTCGCCGCCGCGCATGAAGCGCAAGATGGGGTCGCCGAGCGCGAACTCGTCACCGTCGGCCAAACGCCGGCTGCTGATCCGCTCGTCTTCATCGTTGACGAAGGTGCCGTTCGACGACTCCAGATCACGCAGCCAGAAATCGCCGCCGACCCGCTCGATGACCGCGTGCTCGCGCGAGACCGAGAGGCAGTGCAACACCACCTCGTTCGACGTATTCCGACCGAGCTTGGTGCTCGGCTGAATCAAGGCGTGACGCTGGCCCGTCAAATGGGTGTGAAAGGTGGAATGCACGACCACCACGCAAGCTTCCATGTCGGGCGGGTCAGCGCTGCGGCCGCCGCCACCGAGCGGCAGGGGCCGTTCGCCGCGCAGCCTGGCGTCGAGCGCTAGGCATAGCCGCTCCACCGTTGCCCTGGGGTCCGTGGATTCGAGCTCAGCGTGCATCGATGCGGCGCCGCACTCGCGCTCGGCGACAACGATCAAACGCGGCAGATCGTTGGCTTGCCGCAGCTCGACCAGTTCTGCCTTTGGCAACCACTCACTGCTGCGTGCAAGCTCGCTCAGCTTCGCGTATAGGCGCTCCACGCCCGCCGCCGTGTCGAACATCTCGTCGCTGCTCGCGGCACGCGCCGCGGAAACGTAGGCCCTGAGTTTGGGCCAGCTGTCGAAGCCGTATTCTCGCGCGAGCACGAACTGCGCGGCGCTGAGGGGCAGGGCGTCGCCAGCGAACTCGCCGTGGTGTACGCGGACACGCTCGAGGGCTTCTGTGCTGCGGCGCCGAACTTGCTTTTGCAGGGTGCGCGCCTGCTTCTTAAGGTTTTCGAGGCTGGGGTTTGCCGGCAGCGAGCGCGAGCCCGTACTCTTCTTGATCATGACGAACTCCTTCTCGGAAAAAACGCCTGATGTCCGCAACCAGGCTGAAGGGTTCGCGATGAAATCGACGAGCGTCGAGGTGGGCTTGGCCCTGCCCGCGGACGGGGTGCGCCCTTGCGCGCAATCGGTTATCTATCACGGGGCCGCCTGGGTCGCAAGCGGGATGAATTGGGCGAGCGTCTCTAGATAGGCTATCAGCCGAGTCCCCAAGCCCCGCCCTTGCCTGCCGGTTTTCAGATTCATGGGGCCAAAAGCCCGGTGAATTTTGCAGGGTCATGGGGCCACCCGTGACCTAAATTTTTCAGGGTCATGGGGCCACCCGCGAGGGGAGATGGCCCGAGTTTTTTTCAGGGTCATGGGGCCACCGGTTTTTCAAGACCACGGGGCCACGGTGGGGACGACCGGCAAGTGAAGCAGGCACCCTCTCGACGACGGCGCGGGTCGTCGTCGGGAGGTTGCTGATGTCCTACCGGGAGTTGACCATGATTGACGTAAAAGAAGTGCTTCGCCGCTGGACGGCGGGGCAGACAGTGGGGCAAATCGGGCGCGCTACGGGGACGGACCGCAAGACGGTTGCGCGATACGTGGCGATGGCGAAGGCGCTGGGCGTGGGGAGCGAGCACGCACTGGACGACGGTGCCGTGCATCGCATCCGCATCGTCGGACGGCGCGGGGATGATCAGCGAGCGCCACTTGGAATGCGCGGCCAAGACACCAGCGTACCTGACCGTATGCAGCTTCGGAGAAGGCACCGAGGCGCAAAGCCGACAGAGCAGAGACAACGGATCCAGATCGATGGCGACGGTGCCGTCCCTGAACGGCCGCTTCAGGGCGATCCTCACCAACCCATCCGGACCTCGCTGTACACGCTCGGTTGCGATGGGAGGGCGCAATACATACTTCAGCAGCGCTTCGCGTCCGCATCGTCGAGTCCGCCAGCTCGCGTGGCCGCATGCAGGTTGAAGCCGAATTCCTGGGCACACAGGGGCCTAGTGATCTCGACTCCAGGCCGGCCGCGCAGCCCGATCGGCTCCGCTCGGCGCCGCAGCTCCGGACCGGCCGGTTCGAGGCCCGACACTCGGCGCGCGCCAAATGTGCCACTGCCGGCTCGCGTTCGCTGAGCTCGTCGTCGAGCACGCGGAGCTCAGCGTTTCCCTCGACTACGCCACGCCGCTCGAGGTAATTGACAGTGCGTGCACGCACGACTTGTAGGACATCAGCCACTTCGGTCGTGCGCAGCGGCGCCAGCGCCACGAACTCCAGCTCGCCGCTCGCGCTCTGCACGTACACGCCATCCAAGAATACTCCGTGAAAATGCGGGTGGAGTCGCAAGTCGGAGGCGGTCCGTTGGATCACCGTCACCGCGCCGCTCTTGCCTCCCGCGGCGCCGTCTTGGCTCAACCGACGGCGATACCAACCCAGCACCGAGTCGACGAAGATCCGGCACACGGCGCCGAGCAGCTTGCCGTCGTAGGCTAACCGGTAGCGCAACGCATGGGGCAGTGTCAGCACCCACTGCCTCAGCGGTACGCCTTTGGGCACCACGTGATCGACCAAGTTTGCGGCCGTCTGACACATCCTGCGGCCAAAACATGAAGGGCAAAATCCTCGGCCTTTGCAAGAGAACGCCACCAGCCTTCGCTCTGCCCAGTCCGAGCATTTCAACAGGGCAAAACCTCGACATAAAAGGCCGCACGACAAATATCCTTCGAGCTCAGCGCGTACGAACTCCGGTAATGCTGCGCCCGTGAAGCCCGCTTGCACCGCACCGTAGAGCGTGTTGATGTTGTCGCGCACCACCGCATAGAGCGTCGTGGTTTCTGGTCGGTGACGCTCGTAGGTGATCGGCGCACGCGCCACAGCGGCAGCCGTCGAGCCCGCTTGCTCGGACACAGCCGGAGCTCGGTGCACGGCGCGTTCCCGCACCAGGCGGCCGCTTTGCTCGCGTGCGCAAGGTGGCAGCCAGTGGCGAGACGCGGGCCGCTGACGGCGGCTCGCCAGCACGCTCCTGCCCTAGAGAGCGGTCTTGAGCGGGCAGCTGGTCAACGCGTCGCGTTACCGAACGGTCAGACTCGAGGATTTCTTTGGCGTTCTGTCCACAGAAAAAGCAAGTTTAACTCCCGTCGTGTAAAACGCGAATTTAGCTAGGCTCAGCCGTCGGAGCGGAGCTCTTGCTCAGGCGGCCGTTCACCGATCGGTTCGGAGGCTTGCTGTCGTATACGCTCTCTCGATCCACGCGCAGCCACGGTCGGAGAGCTCACCCCTTTCGGCTTGCGATTTACCGGCGAACGGCGCGGGCCGGCATTTTTTCGAATCGATCTGAAGATCGTCAAGCACTGGCGACTCGCCACTCACGCCTTTTGGGGCGTCAGCGCCGAGCTCATCAACGCCACGTTCAGCAAAGAGGTGATCCGTCTCGAATGCAATCCGGGCGGCTGCAATGAGGGCGAAGTAGGGCCGATCACTATCCCCAGCGTGGGCGTGGAAGCGGCGTTCTGACTAAGAGCCTATCCCAGTAGGGGACTTGACCTCCTTGACCTCCGCGCCCTCAGTCGTCACCCTCGTGTTGAGAAACGCTCCATGCGCCCAAGTCGAAGCCAGCTACGCGCTTCTCTAGTCTTGCTCGCGGTGGCGGCACCGTTGACGGCTCTGGTCTCGAGCGCTGGATGCAAGTACCGAGGGTGCCAAGCGCACCCCGAGCGCTGTCTGAGCAACGGCTCCGCCGGAGCAGCTGGGGCTCCATCAGAGCTCTGCGCACCAGTCACCATCGACAATAACCACGGCCACGTTCTTGCAGTTTCCGAATACGATATCACTCTAATGCAAGACCGGACCTTTGATATGCAGGGCAGCGCCGATCACGCTCACCTCATTTCCTTCCCGGCGCACGCGTTTCAGGCGCTTTCCGGGGTAGCACCCGAAAGCGGAGCCCCGCCGGCGCCAGTCATGACGTTCACGAGCTCGACCGACAACGGCCACTATCACTCGGTAACCGTGTCCTGCGCGAACCTGATAGACGCGGGCGGGTAAGGGATCGGGTGGCGGTCAGGCTTCGGCTTAGCTACACTCCATGTGTGATGCGGCTGGGAGTACGGACTCGTGACGCGTTCGGACTCGTGTCCATTCCCGCAACTGCCGCTGAACCTGGGCTGAAAGCGGCACCGACGGCTGTGGGAACCTCACGGCCCGCACGGGTGTTGTGCAATCGCCACGCCGAACAAGACGTAGTTGGCGCTCATGCCCTGCCACGACAAGTCGGTCGTTGTGACGCCGGCTGTGGTGTGGCTGGAATAACCTTTCACATTGATCACTCCGTCTTCCCAGAGCGGCTGCTGTGCTGAGGCCGGAAGCCATTGAGCAGTCCCGCTTTGGCTCAGTAAATCGAACACCCACGAATACCCTGTGCTTGGGACGGCCAACGCCACGCTATTCCCGCCCCCGGAGATCTCCGCCACCGCGCCAAACGTGTTCAGCTGTGCGGCTCCGGTAAAGCTCACGACTCCGAGTGCAACCAACTGGGGCGCGGTGCTGAAAGTGACCTTTAGCTGATTCGCGCCCAGCGCAGGCCCAACCAGCGCCCAGAGCTCCGCCGATTGGTAGAAGCCGTCTGTCTTACGCCTCAGCTGTGTGAGCGCTGTCGCGGCATAGGACACACTACTTGGTGAAGGAATTACCGTACTCGCCCCCATACCGGTGTCGTGCCGGATGGCGAGCGCAGCGATGATGAGCCGGTTGGAGCCCGCCAGGGTATGCGTCACCGCCATCGTGAGGGGACCCCCGGCCGCTGTGTGTGACACGGCGTTCACTGTGAGGCCGCAGCTTGCGGTCGCATCCATACCTATCGCACCACCTGTATTTATCCCACCGCCCGTTCCGGAGGCACCGCCCGTTCCGAAGCCACCGCCAGCGCTCGGGGCGTCCGTGCTCGCATCCCTGATCAGCGCTCCGCCCGTTCCGCCATTGTAAGGCGGGTACCCGCCGGTTGCGCTGCCGCCACTGCCCACTACGCCGCCGAATCCCGCCTTGCCACCACCGCCGCCGCTTCCCTTTCCACCGATGCCTGTGCCGCCACTCGACGTGCCTGCGCCGCCGCCGCTGCCGCTCCCTCTGAACATCTCGCCGCCGCAGGCGCCGAAGCACACCATCAACGCCAGTGACCAGACCGCACGCCGCACGGCAAATAGCTTAGTCCAAGGTAACGGTGTCAGCAACGCTAACTGGTGCCGCGCGAGCTTGAGGCAACGACACCCTAGGCTATTCGGAGCGCGGGTGACGCCCGGATTGCCCGCCCAATGACAAATACGCTGCGGTTGTCGCGATGCCGATTTAGTCCACTAAGCTTAGCAGTCAGGGACGCTCTCCCGGGGCTTCTCAGCCACCGAAAGCTGGCTCGCGAGCGGAAGAGCACCGCCAACGGTGCGCGCAGGAGGCTAGTCCGAGCAACGCCGATGGGTGTTGGAAAGTCGACATAAGTAGTAGGCGATTACGAAACTGCGCGAGAGAGTCGTACGAACTGCGCTAGAGAGTGGGCCAACATCCGATGTGCGAACTCGATCCCGCACAGGATTCGCCCAGGATTCGCGTGGACTTGCAGTGTCGTCCGGATTTTCGGATTTTCGGATAGAGTGATAATCGAGTGACGGCAGCGCCGGCCGCGTCCATAATCCCCTCTACGTCAAGCAGCTGATCTATGATTGAGTGTTTTCTGTGACCGGCAGCGCTCCGTCGTCGATACCAGTGCGCCCTTGAGCGAAATCCGCGGCAAGGGCGGTGATCGATGGCGGCAGGCCCAGGTCGGAGCCTTACTCGCTACCTGCAACCTTGATTTGTCCCAGATCAGTGTCACTCGTGCCGATATCGAACTTGTCGGGTCCAACCGGGTAAAGCCAAGTGCCGTCCTCGGCAACCATGTCGAAACGGGTCTCACCGCTAGGAACCTTCGGGAAACGAAAAAAGCCCTGTGAGTCGGTGTGAGCGGTGATCTGCCCTCCCCGAAAGGCTTCACCGTAAGGCATCAATCGAGCCCTGGCGACCGGGCGGTCGTCTACTGCGACCAGCTTGCCAGTGACGCTGACCCAGGGTGCGAGATCGAAATCCGCCGTGATACCGGCGACAACTTCGATCTTGCGATCCGCGTAGCCTTGCTCCGCCGTGGCGACCTCGTAAACACCCGGCTCCAGGCCTTCGAGCTGGTAGCTGCCATCCGTTCTCTCGAATCGGCGCTCCTTTGACACGGAGCCCCGCACGTGGATTGTGTAGCCGCCGGCGAGTCCTCCGGGCGAGCGGACTTTGCCTCTAAGAGTAACCAGGTCTGCAAGTTTCAGGGTCAGTTGTGCACCCGGCCGGACATGGTCTTTCGATGCGCTGGTTACCCCGTCTGGACCCAGAGCGGTTACTGCGATCCAGACAGGCGACGTTCCGTGACACCGGCAGTGCTTAAAACGTCGTAGAGAGACGCCGGTGGCGCGGAAGTTTTGCGCGCCCCCGCGTGCGCGCCCCACTCCGAAAAGCATCCGAGCCA
>DASXTY010000273.1:0-5839 GCA_036505155.1 Polyangiaceae bacterium
GAGCCGGCGGTTTTGCGGGTGGCAGGACGCGAAGTCGCGCAAGGAGAGCTGGTGAGCATCGATGGCGAGCTCGGCGTGAGGATCCGTAAACTGGGAAATTCCGGCGACGAGCGGAGCTCTTAGTGTGTCGCCGACGGCAGGTTGGCTCGCTTGCTGGTTCTTTCTCTCCGCCGTTGCCACGGCCTGCCATCCACGGTCGGGAAAACCGTCGGGACCAGGCGCGTCTTCGTCGTCGGCGGGGGCCGTCCCGAGCGCCTCCGCCGCTCGGGCAAGCTCGCCGAAGCCCTGGTTTTTTGGCCGATGGAAGGGCAGTTACGAAGTGCAAACGCATGCGATCAACGTGGAGAAGGCGCAAGGCCTGCGCGAGTGGGCGAAAGACAACGGCTCGCTAGCGGCGGGCACTGGGCAGTTGGAGCTCGCGATGGACGAAACGGGTGCTGCTTTAGGCAGCGCGACCGGACCTTTGGGCGATCTCCAGACCAGCGGGGAATTCGACGGGCAAACGCTGCGCTTGAAGTTGATTCCCAATCAGACCGACCCGGCAACAGCGTTCGGCGGCACCATCGTGGCGGAGCGCTCCGAGCAGTCCCTTCGCGGGGAGCTGAACGTTTCGAGTGGTGACAGTGTGATCGTGCGAAAAGGGCCGGTCACGCTGGCGAAAGAAGCAAAATGACCGATGGCGATCGAACCCATCGCCACAGCACTGGTACAGACTAAAGAGCGCATCGCGTGCGCAGCGCGGGCTTGCGGCCGCCGTCCGGAAGAGGTCAAGCTCGTGGCAGTCAGCAAGCAGCAGCCGGTGCAAGCGGTGCGGCTGGCATACCAAGCGGGGCAGCGCGATTTCGGGGAAAGCTACGTACAAGAATTGGCGTCAAAGGCCGATTCCTGCAAAGACCTAATTGATCTCAGCTGGCACCTCGTGGGTCGCCTGCAACGCAACAAGGCCCAGAGCGCCGTGCGATATGCCAAAGTGGTGCACAGTGTCGACTCTGCGCGTTTGGCAAAGGAGCTCGGGCGGCGTGCGGCCTCGGCGGACCATGGATTGTCGGTGCTGGTGCAAATAAATCTGGGCGCAGAGCCTCAAAAGGGCGGCTGCGCTCCGGGTGAGCTAGAAGCGGTGCTGCAAGCGGTGGAATCGGAGTCGGCGCTAAAGCTTGCCGGTTTGATGACCGTGCCCCCACAAACCCCGGATCCGAGCGGTGCGCGGCCTTATTTCGACGCGCTGGTGAAGCTTCGCGACCAACACGGCGGCCAGACCAGATTGCCCGAGCTCAGCATGGGGATGAGCTTTGATCTCGAGCAAGCGGTGGCCGCCGGAGCTACTCTAGTCCGTGTGGGTAGCGCTATTTTCGGTGAGCGTGGTGACTAAATGACCAGTCGCTCTCGCACGCGTCCGAGCCGCGCGGTGGAGGGGCCGACCTTGCTGGAAGCGGCCGCCAAGCGCGGGAAATTCGAGCATTTGTCGGCGCCCTTGGCCGATCGCATGCGGCCTTGTTCCTTGGAAGAGATGGTGGGGCAACCCGAGCTCCTGTCGCCGGGGAAGCTTCTCTATCAGGCCATAGAAAGCGACCACCTACCGTCGCTCATTCTCTGGGGTCCGCCGGGCTCCGGCAAGACCGCCTTGGCCCGGGTGCTGGCGCACAAGACCAAGAGTTTTTTTGTGTCCTTCAGCGCCGTGCTCGGCGGCTTGACGGAGCTCCGTCGCATCATCGACGCCGCTCGCGAGCGACGCGCTTTCGAAGCGCGCAGCACCACGCTTTTCGTGGACGAAATTCACCACTTCAACAAGAGTCAGCAGGACGCTTTTCTGCCCCACATCGAAGACGGTTCCATCACCTTGATGGGCGCAACCACCGAAAACCCTTCCTTTTCGGTAAACGCCGCGCTGCTCTCCCGCGTCAAGGTGTTTCGACTCGAACCGCTGGACGAGGCGTCGCTGGTCGTGCTCCTCGAGCGAGCAATTGCTGACCGCGAACGAGGGTTGGGTGCCCGCGAGATCCGAACCCTTCCGGCAACGCTCCAGATGATGGCGCGCGCGTCGGACGGTGACGCGCGCCGCGCCCTCGGCCTTTTGGAGGCGAGCGCCGAGCTGCTCGCTTCTGGGGAGCTGGAGCTCACCGTGGCCCACATCCAGCGCGCGGCGGAAGAGCGCACGCTGCTCTACGACAAGAGCGGCGAAGAGCACTACAACATCACGAGCGCGCTCATCAAATCGTTGCGCGGCAGCGATCCGGATGCAGCGCTGTATTGGCTCTTGCGCATGTTGGAAGCGGGCGACGATCCGCTATTTTTGCTGCGCCGGCTCATGATTTTCGCAAGCGAAGACGTCGGCAACGCGGACCCGGGCGCGCTCGCGATGGCGGTCCACGCCGACTCCGCGTTTCGGCGCATGGGAATGCCTGAAGGCATTTTCCCGATTGCGCACGCTTGCTTATACCTGGCGAGCTGTCCGAAATCGAACGCGGTTTTGAAAGCCCTGGATTCTGCGCGCAAAGCCATCTCCCAGTGGGGCGCGCTGCCGGTGCCCAACAAGCTGCGAAACCCCGTGACCGGGCTGGTCCGGGAGCACGGTTACGGCAAAGACTATCACTATCCCCACGAATACGAAGCGAGCTACGTGCCCGGAGAGACGTACTTGCCCGATCGGCTCATCGGGTCTCGCTTTTACGATCCGAGCGATCAGGGCTTCGAGCGCAAGATAAAGGAGCGATTCGAAAAGCTCCGCGCGCTGGCTGAAAAGAAGACGTAACCCGGGGGTGAGATGATCAATCCCTGTATTTCACCGAGCAGCCGTAGGGCGGCGTATCCGGCGCGGCGACGGCGCGACCCGCGCCGAGCGCTTCGATGGCTTGATCCACGTAGTTGACGAGCGGGCCACCTTGCGGGGATTCCCCTTCGGCGTCGGGTGAATTGTCGATGGCACCGCGATAGACGAGAGCGCCGTTTTTATCGATTACGAAGAGGTGGGGCGTCTTCTCTGCGCGATAGCGATGCCCCACCTCTCCCGACTCGTCGAGTAATATCGGATGGGTGAGCTTGAAGTCTTTTTGCGCGGCCCGATTCTTTTCGATTCCGTTGCCTTGCTTGCCGGGCGCGCCGGAGTTGATCGCGAGCCACACCACGCCGTGCGCGGTGTGCCGCGCCGCCGTCCCCACGAGCGATCCTTTCGTGTGTGACCGGCGACTGAACGGGCACTCCGGGTTGAACCACTCGAGCACCACCACTTTGCCCCGGTAGTCGCTCAGCCGAACCCTCTTCCCGTCGAGGTCCGGCAACGCGAAATCCGGAGCGGGCTTGCCGAGATCGGCAACCGCGGGCTCAGCCTTCATTCCCTCTTCCGCGCGGCCGGGCGCCAATCCCGCCGGCGTGCCGGCAGCGGCACTCGCAGGAACACCGGTGCTGCCCGCGGCGGGCGCTGGCCTCGCCACTGGTTGGCAACTCCACCCCAGCAACACCAGGGACAACGCAACGCAACCAGCACTGTTTGCCACGTTGGTACGCACTCTAACCATTATTTGTCGGAACGCAGGGGGGCGGGCTCCGCGCCGGAAAGCACTCCGATGAACGGCAAGTTCCTGTATCGCCCCGCATGGTCGAGCCCGTAACCCACGACGAAGACGTCCGCCACGGAAAACCCGAGGTAATCGATGTTCACCATTTTTTTCATTCGCGACGGCTTGTGCAATAGCGCGCACACTTTCAAGCTCGCCGGACCGCGCGCGCGCAGCTGCTCGATGATGTAGCTCAAGGTGAGCCCGGTATCGACGATGTCCTCCACTATCAGGACGTCTTGCCGCTCGATGGGATGGGTCAAATCCTGCGTGATGCGCACCACCCCGCTCGAGCGCGTATCGTCACCGTAGCTCTGGACTCCGAGGAATTCGACGCGCAGGGGTAGGTCCACCGATCGCGCCAGGTCCGCAACGAACACGAAGCTGCCCTTGAGCACGCTCAGCAAGACCAGGCTCCGTCCAGCATAGTCGTTGGTGATGGCGGTGCCCATCTCGCGTACCCGGCTCTGGATCTCTTGAGCCGTGAGCAGCGGCTGAATGGAGTCTTGCGTGTCCACGAGCTTTCCCATCAGTGAAACATGCTGAAGGCTCGCGCTTCAAGCGAGCGCCCATCGGTCTGCCACATCACCGAACCGAAGCGATCGGTGCGCGCCATGCCCACGCTCCGGTGACCGAGCAACTCCAGTGTTTGCGCGTGGGGGTGCCCGAAGCGGTTGCGCACGCCACAAGAGATCACCGAAAGCCACGGATCGACCTCTCGGATGAAGCTTGGCGTGGAAGAAGTCCGGCTGCCGTGGTGTCCAACCTTGAGAAAATCCGCGCGCAGGGAGCCACCGAGCCGCTCGACCAGCTCGCCTTCTTCGAGGGCTTCCGCGTCTCCCATCAAAAGCGCCACGCGCTCCCGGTACCGGATGCGGAGGACGAACGAATTGTCGTTGGGCGGGCGCCGCGCCACGAAGTTGGGGCAAGGTGCAAGCACCTCGACCGTAGCGCCTCCAAAACTTCGGGGCCGGTCGCACAACGCTCCGGGTCGCCGAACCGGCACACCTCGCATTCGAAGCGTCCGCACCAAGCCGGCGTATGTGACCCCGGCTCCTTCTTCTTCACCCTGTCCGGAGTCCCAGAATTCGCCGATGGGAATCGCATCCGCGACCGACACGAGCCCGAGAAAATGATCGGGATGCGGATGCGTGAGCACGACCACATCGATTCGCGCCCGCCGCCTGCCGCGCAAAAGGGGCAGGATCACGAGCTTTCCCGGATCCACGTCGGTCCCCACCACCCCGCCGCCATCGATGAGCATCGCGCGGCCGTCGGGAAAGTCGACCAGCAGGCTGTCGCCTTGGCCGACGTCGAGCACCGTGACTCGGAGCCGCCCGGTTGGCGCCCGAGCTCGATCCTGTGCGCACTCCAGCAGAAAAAGTCCCGCGAATGTCGCCGCGAGCCAGGCCATCCGGAAAGCGCGCGCCCGGGCTGGCGGTACGGAGGCAACGCCGATCGCCCCCGTAGCAATGAGAACCCAGTGCCACGGACTCGGCACCGGGAGGTGGAAGGCCAAAACGCGCACGCCCGCGCTGAGGTGCGCGAGCTTTTTCACCAGCAAAAGAGCGCCCGAAGCGACGAGCGCAGCTCCTCGCTCGAGCGCCGGAGCACCGCCGAGCAGGGCGTGGCCCAAACACAACGGCAGCGCCACCACCTCTCCGAGCGGCGCAGCGAGCACGTTGGCAAACGCTCCGGCAGCGGTGAGCCCCGGCGAAAAAACCGCCAAGAGCGGCGCACACGCCAACATCGCGCAGACGGTGACCACGAGGCTCTGGGAGAGCCAGCGCAGCGGCGCCGGTCGACATGGTGCGAGCCGAAGCGACAGCGGGCTTCCCGCCCAAAGCAGGCCCAACGTGGCCGCAGCCGACAGCATGAAAGAGACGTCAAAGGCACAGAGCGGCTCCAAAGCCGCGCCGATCACGACCGACAGCGCGAGCGCCCGCCCCGGCGCCACGCGACGCCCAAGCGCCCGCACGCCAAACACGACGGCGAGCATCCACGCAGCGCGCCACGCAGAGCCGGTCCCCCCGGCGTAATCCGCGTAAACGAGCGCGGCGAGCGCGCCCACCGCGGCAGCACCGCGGGTCACGTCGAATCGCGCGGCCAGGTGCTCAACACGAACCAAGAGCGCGGTGAGCGCTCGCACCAGCGCAACCACCGCAAAGACCAAATGAGTGCCGCTCACCGCGAGGAGGTGCGCGAGCCCGCTCGCTTTGAATGCGCGGTCGTCGGCGGACAGCAGATCGCTTTCACCGAGCACCAGCGCCCGCGCCATTGCCGCGGCT
>DASXTY010000274.1:0-21330 GCA_036505155.1 Polyangiaceae bacterium
GCCGTATTTGAAGCCGAAGGACAGGAAACGGATCCTCATGCGCGGGAGCTGGCTCGCGCCAGGGCCGAAATGAGAAGCGATGCGTTGCCGGAGCTCGTGCACGCTGAGTTCGGTGGTGTCGATGATCAGAGTGGCCCGAGCGCGGAGCGGTGCCAGAAGCTCACGCTCGATGCGAATCCCGTCTATTACAGCAGATGCGGTGCGCTCACCGGCCGATTCCGATCTGGCGCTCAGCGGGTGCGGACGGCGGGTGCTGCTGAATCGCCGCAGCAATGCTTCGTCCGTAGCGTCCAGAAACAGCACGACCAGCCTTTGGTCTCGCCCGCCGGCCAATTCGTCCAGCACCCTGGTTGCATGCTCCAAAAAACCGCGCACTCGAATGTCGATACCCAGCGCAATGCGCCGGACTTTCCCTTCGTGAAAGGCCGCCAGGGTGTGCGGAACCACCGTGGTCGGCAGGTTATCCACGCAAAAAAAACCGAGATCTTCGAGGGCATTGACTGCCGTGGATTTGCCCGCGCCGCTGAGGCCCGTCACTACCACGACCAGCGTGCCGCCCGGGCTCATCGCAGCTTCTCGGGCGCTACCGGCGGAGGCGCGGAGCTTTCGTCGTTGAGGCGAAAGGCTCCGCTCGGGGGCCGGCGGGGCTCCGCATCCTCGGAGCGAGCGCGCTGTTCGATTCGGTTCACGAAATCGCGCGCGGGGTGGTGACCGGCCTGTCGCAAAAGCTCGCTGCGCGCCGCAATTTCGATGATGGCGCTCATGTTTCTCCCGGGCCTGACCGGGAGACAGACTTCGCGAATCGGCACGCCCAGGATCTTGCGGTGGTGATCTTCGAGCCCGATGCGATCGTAGTCGCGGTCCGCATGCCACATTTCCAGTTGCACCATGAGGTCGATGCGCTTGCGGTCGCGAATGGCGGTAACGCCGTACAGATCCTTGACGTTCAAGATACCGAGCCCCCGGACTTCGATGTGGTGCCGCAACAGCGCCGCGGGCTGTCCAAATACCATTCCCGGAGGTCGGTATTCGCAATCGATCACGTCGTCGGCGACCAGCCGGTGGCCGCGCAACAAGAGCTCCAGCGCGCACTCGCTTTTTCCGATGCCGCTCTTACCGCAGAGCAGAACACCGACCTCGAAAACATCTACCAGCACGCCATGCACGCGCGCCCGGGGAGCGAGCCGCTCGTCCAGGAAAGCATGCACCAGCGTGATGGCTTCCGAGGATCGCTGCGCGCACACCACCAACGGCGTGCTGGTCCGCTCGGCTTCTTCACAAAGCGGCTTCGGTGGGTCCGCCCCGCGGGTCACCAAGACGCAAGCGGGCGCCGCAGCAAACAGATGCTCGGCCGCGACGCGCTGTTGTGGCGGCGTGAGTGACTCCGCATAGCTGATTTCGGTTTCCCCCAGGATCTGGATTCTAGTGGGAACCAGTCCGTGTTTGTGCCCCACCATGGACAGCCCCGATTTTTGGATGCGCGGATAAGTGATCACTCGATCCAATCCGTCGGCGCCGGCGATGAGCCGCACCGAAAGCCCTAGCTCGGGATCGCCCAATAGAGCTCGCACCGAGATGGCACGGTTGGCCTGGTCGGGAAGTTCGTAAACGGTCATGGTTTATCCCAGGGTTTGGTCCAGACTCTGAATCAGCTGGAACGCTTGTTCCGGATTCTCAGAAGCTACCAGCTTGGAGCGCACCGAGGCATCTCGCAGCAACCTCGAGATCCGCGCCAAAGTTTTCAGGTGCTCGCCGGTGGCCCGCTTGGGGCCTAGAACGCCGAAAATTATCTTCACCGGGACCCCATCGATGGCGGCAAATTCTACTCCTTGCCGGCAGAGCAATAGGGCCGCCGCTTGACGCGCGGCATCTTCGCAAGCCGAGTGCGGAATCGCGACTCCGTCGCCGATGCCCGTGCTCTGGAGCCGCTCGCGATCCATGAGCAGCTTCTCCACCTTCTGCTCGGTAACGCCCAGGCCGGGTGAGATGAGACCCGCCAGCAGGCGCAACGCCTGATCCTTATCGTGGATGGCTCCTCCGTCCGAGTCGACCAGGATCCGGTCGGCGGTGAGGATATCACTGAGTCGCATGGGACCGCACCGCGAGCTCGTGTCTCTGTCCGGCGTAAAAGGTCAAGGTTTCCTCCCGTCCGGCTTTTGACTCTTGGAGCTCCGGGACGAGGCGGTGCCGCGCAAGGAATTTCGGCTGCGTTTGCGAGCCCGCACGACTCCCTTATTTTCGCGAATTTGGCGCTCGAGCTTGTCGATTACCTTGTCGATGGAAGCATACATGTCCTCGCTGACTTCTCTGGCTTCCAGGTGCTCGCCGCCGCTCGAGATCTGCGTCTCTGCAACGTGGCGAAGCTTGTCGAGCGAGAGCGTAATTCTTGCAGCCATCGGGCGCCGCAGGAACTTCTGAAGCTTCGCAACCTTCCCCTTGGCATAGCTCTTGATGGCTTCACTCGCGTCCATGTGACGGAAGGTGATGTCTATGTTCATGCGTGTCTCCTCGCAAACCTGGTACACTACCAGAGGCGTTCCCCAAAGTCTCGCGGTCCCCCTTGCATGAGCACCTCACCCCCAGCCTGGCCTCACCCCGGATACTGCCGAGGAGCCTCGCCCGGAGTCGTCAGAATAACCTCTTTCTCCCGGAGGAAGCCAAGATCCCCAGCATTTCGCGGTATTTTGCCACGGTGCGCCGGGCAATGCGGATGCCCTCGGTTTTTTGCAGGTACTCCACGATCGCCTGATCGCTGAAGGGGTTCGATTTATCTTCGTCTTCGATGAGCTTTTTGATGGCCTGCTTCACGCTTTCGCTGGCGATGTCCTCATTGGCCACTCGCCGGATGCTGGAATTGAAAAAATATTTCAGCTCGAACAACCCCTGTGGCGTGTGCATGTATTTACTGGTGGTGACCCGGGAAATGGTCGACTCGTGCATGCCCACCGATTCCGCAACGTCTCGCAGAATAAGGGGCTTTAGATGCCCCACGCCCTGCTCGAAAAATTCGCGCTGCTTTTCGACGATGCACTCCGCTACTCGGATGATGGTCTTCCTGCGTTGCTCGATGGCCCGGATCAACCACTGAGCGTTGCGGAGCTTCTCGCCAATAAACTCCTTGGCGGACGGGTCTTTCATCAACCTTTTGGTGAGCTGCTCGTTGATGAACAGCCGCTGCAAGCCCCGGTCGTTGTCCAGGACCACGAACTCATTGCCATCGCGAATCACGTACACGTCGGGGGTAATCCCGATCGTGCGATCATCCTGATCCGTGAAGTTACGCGCGGGACGGCTTTCGAGCTCCTGGATTGCCTTGGCGGCTTCGTAGACTTCTTCGTTCGAGATTTTCATCTCCCGCGCAATGGCCTGATAATTGTGCTTCTCGAGGTGATGCATATGGTTTCGGATAATGTCGATTTCCGGGTCGCCTTCTTCAAAGCCGATCGCTTTGGCCTGAACCAACAAGCACTCTCGAAGGTCTCGGGAGGCGACGCCGAGCGGATCGAAGTTCTGAACCATCTCGAGAACGATGGGGACGTCGTCTGGATGCAACCCCGCCTCTTCTGCGAGATCCTCAATCGAGAGGTCCGGCGTGCGCGTCCCGTCCTGTCGCTCGACTCCTTTGAGGTCAAGATACCCGCGATCATCCAGGTTTCCGATGATGAGCTCGGCGAAGCGCCGCTCGACATCGGTAAAGTCGCTCATCTGCAATTGCCAGAGCAGGTGATCCTGCAGGCTTCTGGGCTTGGTCAGGCTTTGCTCGATCGGAGGTAACTCCTCGTAGCCGCCGCGGCTCGAGTGCGGCACTTGCTGCATGGTGCGGTTTTCGAGGAACTTCTCCCAGTCCACCTCACGCGCCGCGCGCTCGTTGATTCGAGATTGGTCGTCGCGTTCGCCGCGATCGAAAACGGCTTCTGCACTCGGATGGTGGTTCGGCGTGGGGCTTCCGTCGTCCACCGGACGGGGTCCCTCCGGCTCTTCGTCGGAGAGCACCGGGTTGTTGTCGAGCTCCTTGCGCATCTCTTCGACCAACTCCATCCGCGACAGCTGCAGCAACCGGATGGCCTGCTGCAGCTGAGGAGTCATCACCAGCTGCTGGGAAAGGCGAAGCTGCTGCTTGATCTCCATGTCGCGGCCTTGGGCGGCTGTACCGGGAACTCCTACCCTTTCGGGCCCAGTTTAGCTCATGTTCACGACTCGCCCAGGCAATAACGATGCCGAACCCAAGGCGCCCATAAAAAGCCGGAAAATTGGCTGGTTAGAAGCGCCGGGACCCGGACACCCCCGCTCTGGGGGACCAAGAGCGCTACTGGAGGGTGCGCCTCACCACCGCGGGATGGGAGCTGAACTCCTCCGGTGGTGCGCAGAGCTCCACGCGGCCATCCACCAGTAGCAGCGCCACGTCACACACGGTCAAGGTGGCACCCAAACGGTGATCGGCGATCAGTACTGCCGCCCCACGTTGTGCATGCTCGCGCAGAAGCTCCAAAACCCGCCTGGCCAGAGCCGGGTCCACACCCAGCAGCGGCTCGTCGCAGACCAGCACTTTCGGCTGGGCGATCAGAGCACGCAGGAGCTCGAGGCGTCGCCGCTCCCCGCCCGACAAGTCGGAGGCCTTCACGTCGAGACGCTCTTCGAGATGTAATCGGGCGGCGCGCTCGGTCAGTCGCTCGGGCGTGGCGTGCGCGATACGCTCGAAAGTGCGAATGTTATCGGCCACGCTGAGGTCGAACAGCACGCTCGGCGTCTGCGGAACGTAACCGAGCCCCATGCGAGCGCGCTCCCAGAGCGCCAACTTCGTAACTTCTCGAGAGCCGATCCACACCCGACCTGCTTGCGCCGCGATCTCGCCGACCAAGGTGCGAAACAGCGTGCTTTTACCGGCGCCGTTCGGCCCAATCACCCCCACTACCTGCCCCGCGGACACCTCCAGGTCGACACCCCGGAGAATCTCGGCTCCGTGCAGAACCGCACGCAATCCCTCCGCGCGTAGCTTGGCTTCGCTCACCCGTCTTTCTCAGCGTGAAGGAGGCTCTACGGGAATTGAGCCCTTTACGTCACGCAAAGTCACATGCCGAGTATTGATGTCGATACTGGCGTGCTCCGCCTCCACCCAGCCGCGCCCGCGCGTCAGGCGAACGCCGCCTTGAAGCTTGACGTTCCTGGATGCGACGTCGAGCACCACCACGCTTGCCGTTGCGTCGATTCCCTTGAGTGTTGCCCGCACACCGCCCGAGCAGCGCGCCCATCGCACTTGTGGAGCTTGATCGTAACGAATTTCCACCTTGGGGCATTCAACCTTCAGATCACCCATCTTCGCGCGCACGTTGCCGTTCAACACCGCAGTGCCGAGAGCGATGTTCACATCCAGCTCATCGGCGCTGATGTCCAACGTTTCCCCACCCACCGCGGCCAAGGGACCACTGGTCGCTGCGGGCGCGCTCCGCAGGGTAGGGCCGACAAACGATGCCAAGGCCAGGACTGAGCCCAGCGCCAAACGACCAATTCGATGTCCGATCCGGTTTCGCCGCATCACTCGTATTGTAATATTCCAGCGTCTGAGTGCCACCGCTCTTTAGACGGACGGCTTAGCCTACTCCACCATTTTTTTCGCGGGTGTTTCCCAAGTCGGTCCGGTGGAGTGGTCTAGCCGGGATTTTTGGAGCGCAGGACCAGGTAGGGGCCGCTTCCGCGGAGCGGTAGCACCGCGGCTGGTTCAAAGGCCTCCCATTCGACGAGGCGGGCGACCCGTCGCTCCACCACCCGCAAAAAGGCGCTCATATTCCAGGGCTGTCGCGGACTTTCGCCCGGAGCAAGCTCGAGCACCAGAAAGTCCACTTTGCGCGCCTCCAGCAACCCGGGCGGGATTTTTTTCGAGGTGTGACCACCCGGAAGCGCGGCGACTTGCGGGTCTGTGACGCCCGCCAAATCAAACACGGGACAGCTCGCCGCGGCGCTCACCCATCCCACGTCCAGCGCCGCAACCCGATGGCAGTCCTTCAAGACCGGTTTTGCTTGGGCGATGAGCGCCCGCCGGTCCTGTCCGACGCGACGCGCATCCGGACCGCGAACCACAAGCAAAAGACAGCAAACGGATAGCGCCGCCGTAAGGCGCGCTGCCGTCGCCCACGGCGCCGCGTGCTCGGCAAGGGCCACCGCCAGGCACACCAAGCCAGGCACGATGGGCACGACGAGTCGGTAAAACGCCATCCAATCACCGCCCACCGCGACCAGGCTCGCAAAATGCGCGGCGGAGGCCAGTCCGAGCGCGATCTCTCGCCTTTGCAGTCGAGCGTAGGGCTTGAAGGCCACAAGCAGCCAGGTGGGCCCGGAAAAGGCCATGGCGCCGAGCGCGTACTTCAGGCCGTGATCAAAATCAGACGGTTTCGCGACGGCGGAGAGCGGTGCTGGGGAGCCAAAAAGCACCTGGCGGACCGCACTGGTCATTATCAGCGGACCGAGCGAGAGCAGGAGCGCAACACCGACTCCGGCAGCCCGTTGTCGATGCGCACCCGCTCCGTTCGCGGATTCGGACAGCGAGCTCCCCGCGGCTAGGACGCTTGCCCAGGCGATGAGCTCGGGACGCCACGCAGCGGCCAGTCCGCCTGCGAGCGCAGCGGCCGGATGCGGCCACAAAGCAAGCGCCCCCAATAGCGTGACGACTCCCGTTTCCATTCCGGACACCGACCAGGCGGCAAACGGAGCGCACAGGCCCAGCACGACCAGCGTGCCGTATCGAAGTGGATGCCGGCCGGTTCTGAAGACGCGCACGCCGACCAGCGCGGCTGCCAAGAGTCCGCTTGCCGCCCCGATGACTTTTGCGGCCCCCAGAGCGTCGAGACTGCCCGATTTCGCAAACGGTGCGAGCACGTATGCCCAGCCGAGCGGCGTCACGGCGTCCGCCACGGGCCCCTCGACGTTGAATCGATACCCGTGACCCCGCGCTAAGTTGGCCGCGACTCGGGCGCTGATCAGGGCATCGTCCACCGTGTAACCCCACAGCCACGCGAAACCGGGCAGCACCGCCGCCACGCCGAGCGCCGAACCAATCAGTCGACCCTTGACGCGCGGCGCGCCCTTATCTCGCCCGCGCGCCCGTGTCCACTCCTCGGCGATCCGGTCGAAAAAGTGGGGCTCCTTCGGCACGCTTTCTACCATGGCACGAGATGCCAAAAACTGAGGTCGTTCTTACTCATGCCCATCAGGTCTCATCCCCCCTCTCGACGCTGGTCGAAAAGCCCCTCTGGGCGCACGCCGCCGGGCCCTGGTCCTGGCTCTTGGACGTCGCGGCGGCTCCGGGCGTGGACCTCGACGTACCCGTCGCTCCGGGCGAATATTGGACCCTGGTGGCGGAGCTCGGGCACGCGGTTTTAGGCGTCCTACGAGGCCGACGCACGCGCGCCAGCGCTCAGCTCAGGCCCGGCGAGCCATCCTGGGAGCTCGGTTTCGAAGCGGATGGCGTCGATCTGTTGCTCACCATTTACGGAGCCGGACGCTGCCCGCTGGTGCCCCTCCACGAACGGCGCGTGGGGGCAGCCACGTTTTGCGCGGCGCTCTTGGCGGAGATCGATCGAGTCCGGTCCAAGGCAACAAGCGCTCGACTTCTGGGAGCGCTGCAGGTGCTAGAAGAGTCGGTCGCCGAGGCGCCTCCGATTCGTCCGCGCTCGGTGCGAATGCCCTGTCGCGTCGCTCCGCGCGCGACCGACGGTGTTGCCTTCCACGCCGAAGCGGCTTTTCGTAAAAACACTGCCCTCGCCGATCCGCAGGCTTTTTACAAAAAAGAGCTGGAGCGGGCGGAGCTCCACGCGCTTTTGGTACGTGGCACTTTCGAGTTTTGGGCGCACGGACAAAATATGAAGCTGGAAGGCGTCCATCCATTTCTGATTGCCGAGCAGTTGCTGGTTCTGGCGGAAGAGGTGTTAGAGAGCCGCACTCACGGTCGCGTGCTCTTTCGAAGGTCCGACGCCGGCGGGGTGACCATCAGCGTTCGGCGTGAGCTCAGAGCTCGAGAGCTCGCACTGACTCTGCGGCATTCGGGACCTGTCATCCGGGAGGACGGCCACACGTTCGCCAGTCTCGAGCCGTCGAGTTTTGCGGAGGCCGCGATCCGCTTTGCGCGCTCGCTCGCAGATACCTTCATCCGTTGCGACCTGGAGCAAGCGCAGAATCTACGCTTGACGACGCTGATCAAAAACGCCGGTGACATCGCCGAGCAGCTGGAAGAGCCGAGCTCTGACGACTCCCTGACCAACCGAGAACCGGACCGCTACCGCTGGTTCGGAGTACCGCTGCGCTCGCAGCAAGCCCAGGGACGGTGGTCGCACGGGGGCAAGATGCGTTTTTTGCCGCGCTGGGTGGCGTGCGTGCCGAGTTTAGACCTGGGCTCCACCTTCCTCTGCGGGGAGGTCTTGGTGGTGGGATCGGCTAGAGAGCTCAGCTGTCTGAACCGTCGCACGGGGAGCCTGTTGTGGCGCGTGCCGACCGCGCGGGCTTTCAGCTTGGCCACCCGCGCGGGCTTGGTACGTCTGCGGCCCGACGGCGCAATTTGTCTGCACGAGCTCGAAAGCGGCGACATTCGGTTTACGGCACAGGTGACGCCTCGACCTGGCGGGGGCGCAGCGGGAGCCGTCGTACATGGGACTGGACTACCAGATTTATTAGTAGTTGTGGACGGGGATCGAAGGATTACCGCCATCGATTTGCTAACCGGAGAAACGCGATGGCGTCACACCGCGCGTTTGCCCGGCGCCTATCGGGTCCGCCGGGCGGGAAAGCTCGTGCTCCTGTCGGGCGGCGATTCTCTTTTGGCCCTGGACGTCGTCACTGGCGAGGTGGTGTGGCGCGTGTGCGACCGGGTACCGTTTTCGGGCGAGTTGGGGATCGATCGCGACTCCGTCTTCGCGCTCGCCGGCGGCTCTGGAAGCCCGGCTCGCCTGTATCACGTCGACCCGTGGTCGGGTGACGTCCGGTGGTGCGCCGAGCTCGACGATAAACCAGCGCCCGCCCAGCCTCCGCTGCTCACCGCACAACGGGTCGTCGTCAGTACCCGCGATCAACGCGGAAGCGGTGTTATGGCCTTGGACCGCAATAATGGTGCGACGGCGTGGAAGCAAGCACCGGGGCTTTGTTCAAAGACCACCGCTTGGCTCACAGTGGACGAATCCGTCATTGCCAACAGCGCTGCCGGCGCGCTGCTCTGTATGGACGCTACCAGCGGCGCTTTGCGCTACCACCACGTATTCGCACGCCACCTGATGTCGGATCAGCCGCGGCACTTGGAGCCGGTGCTCCGAAGCGGAGCCCTGTTTGTGCCGCAAGCTCAAGTGCAAGTGGTGCGACCCGGTTCCGGGGAAATCCTCGGTACCGTTCCCAGCGACCTGACTCCGGACCTGCTTCGCGTCGACGAGCGCTGCGACGTGTACCTGGTCGAAGAGAGCGGCCACCTGGCTGCGTTCACTGTGGCGCCTCGGTTGACATTGGTGCAGTGAGCGGCAAGCTTGGCGTGTCAGTCGCTGGAGACACTGCGCGCTTCAACCGCTGTGCGCTTCACCGCCGTCTACGTGCAATACGTTGCCATTCAGCCAATACGTACACGGCTGCGCTAGCGCCACCAACGCATTGGCAACATCTTCGGGCCGCGTGAGGCGGTGGAAAGGATTCTTGCGGATCGCAACTTCCTTCATTTGTTCGGCGTTGGGGATTTTCTGCATGGCTGGAGTGTCGGTGACGCCTGCGCAAATGGCGTTGGCGGTGATCCCGCGCGGGCCGAGCTCGAGCGCAAGCTGCCGAATGTGCGACTCGAGCGCGCTTTTGGCGGCGCTCACCGCCCCGTACCCTTGCCAGACCTGCGTGGAGCCGGTGCTGGTCATCGCGTAGATGCGCGCGTGCTGGGACAATAGGTCGGCGTGCAGCAAGTCCTGCACCCAATAAACCAGGCTGTGCGCCATCACATCCAGCGTCATGTCCATTTGTTTCTGGCTGATCTCCTGCTGTGGATCGCCCGCGGTCAGCGGTTTGAGCGTCCCGAACGCCAGCGAGTGAAACACGATCCGGATTTTCTCGCCGCTGCGCTCGGAGAGGCGGGAGCGAACGGTGTTGATGACCTCGCTGCGCTGCTCCGGATTGGCCGCGTTGACATTGAAAAACCAGGCCTGGCGGCCCAAGGCACCAACCTCCGAGACGATTCGATCCACCTGGGGCATGGTCGCTCGTCGATCGAGGTGAACGCCGATCACATCCATCCCCGCGCGCGCCAGTGTCACGCTGACCGCTGCGCCAAAGCCGCTCGAGGCCCCTAGGATCAGGGCCCAGCCGTCGAGAGCGGGCAAAGCAATGGGCTCCGGATCCGTCATCGAGGTCGCCTGTTTACTATAACAAAAGGCGTCTCGCCCCTCGTTTTTCCGTTGCCCGGCAGCGCAAGGGGCGTTCCCGGGGGGTCAGACGCCAATTTCCGAACGCGAAGGCAGCGAGGCTAACTGCGCGGGGAGCGGCAGCGGGCCGCCGACCGCATCCGCTTTGTCCCGCACAAAGCGCGCAATCTGCCGCATTGGTACCCCGGTCGGGCAAAGGCGCTCCTTGGCTTCCAGGACCCCGTCCGGAACGAAAGAGAAGCTGTAAGCCGCCGCTCGAAAGTCAGGCATGCCCCGGGAGCTCGACACCATGAGCCCCATGACGCCTCGATAAGCACCGCCCGAATTTGCAATTCGCTCCCCCTCGCCGCGATCGCACAGTCCGCAGGCGATGCACCGACTGAACTCAGGAATTATGTGGCGTTCGTCCGGTGTGACTGCAGGCAGAGCGTCGGGGTCGTAGTTTTTCTGAAACCGGTGGATCCCATCCCTTCTGGTTACCAATCGCCGGAGCAGCGAGCGGACCAGCGCCCAGCCGAGCAGCCAAAGCGCCTTGATGACAGCTGGCACGCCGATCATGGTAGTACCGACAGCAACACTTTCAACGCGTCTGGCTCGGGAGCTTCCATTTGCGAGCCGGGTAGGATGGGAAAGGCAGACGGTAAGCGCCGCCAGGGGCGTAACAGCCTGTTACGCGTTCCGTAACCGGTGACGCCGGTCTGGGGGCATCGGGCCGCTGTGCGGAGCCCCACAAGGTCCGGGGACTGCGCAAAAGACAGCTTGCCGGAGGCACCGAGTCCGCCGCTGCCCTTGGCACGCTACGTGCTTAGCCCCAAGTCTGGAGCGTCGACAGCGCCCGCAGCGTGCGAGCGAACGCGACGAACAGACCTAATGCTTAATGTCAGTGATTCTTGCAACAAAGTTTCCCATTCTGCCCTGGACGAGGCGGCCTTGCTTCGCGGGCTCATCGCTCAAGATGAGACGGCGTGGCGCGAGTTTCACCTTCGCTACGCGCGGCTCATCTATAGTTTCATCCTGCGCGTGACTGCGGGGTTTAGCGCAATCATCGGTCCCGAGGACGTACGCGAAATCTACGCGGTGTTGTGCGTGCAGTTGCTCAGCAACGACAAGCGCCGGCTCCGCTGCTTCGAGCCAAGTCGCGGCAACAAGCTCAGCACCTGGATTGCCATGCTCGCGGCGCACACGTCTTACGATTACCTGAGAAGGATGCGCAGGGAGCCGCATCGAGGATCCCTGAGCGAAGCGCTGGAGCTCAGTAGCCCCAGCCCGGATCCCTGCGATGTTTCGCTCTGGCGAGAGCAAGCGGAACTGGTGATGGAGCTGCTGCGGAGCTTCAGCGAAAAGGACCGCGAATTCGTAAGTCTTTATTACGTAGAAGAGCTGGAACCGGAACAAATTGCGGAGCGCCTGAGCATCAGCGTTCAGACCGTCTATTCGAAGAAGCACAAGATTCGCAGCCGGCTCGAGTCGCTGCTGGGCGAATCGCAGCTAGCCGCCTGAGCCCTTTTTTCGGAGCGTTGGCGGCGCATGCTAGTAACTTAGAGAATCTCTCTGGTGCCACCAACGCCTTCGCCGCTCCTCATCGCCGCAGTGGTCGGCATTGTCTTTTGGTGTGCTGGCTGCGCCGGGCGCTCGACCGCAGCGATTCAGCAGCCGGGCACGACGAAGCCAGCTTTGTCGGCGGGAGTTCGGGTTCACCGGTCCGAGGGCCGCCCTCCTATGAGCTTGATCGAACGCCTCGGCGATCCTTCCGGAGCCGTGTCGGTCGCCCTGATGCACGATTTCGGCTCAGAAGCTTCAATGGAGCTCGCGGCGCTGCTCCGGGCTCGTCTCATGCCGCGTCTGCCGGAAGTGGAAACTCGGGTGCAAGCGCTGGGATTCGAGCTGGTATCGCTCGCGCGCACGTCGGAACAGGCGTCCCAATTTGTGACGCTGGCGCTCTCGGCGCTCCGCCAGCCCGTCACCCCCGGTGAGCCGGCGCTTGCATTGGCTCGTCGGGAGCCCGCGCCCGCAGCTGCGAGGGGTCACGGGGGCGCCGCTGAATCGGCAGTGGCCGGCTGCAGCGGAGAGCTGTACGTTCCGGCACAGAGCCAAGCGGCTTCCATCACAGCCGATGCAACGCGCCTCGAGGGCTGGCGGCGCGCCCTCTACACCCGGCACAAGGCGGCTTTTGCGGTGCTCGGATCGCGCGCCGTTTTGGACGCGGGTGTGCGCGCGCTGGATTCAGCCGAGCCTTGGCCCGACCAGCCGCGCCCTGAGGACCCGTGGCCGGCAAGTAACCTCACCGGCGCCGTTGCCGCTCCCGAAGCAGCCGGTCGGTTGTCGGTGGCTCTTCGCCTGCCCGACGGGTTGCGTGCGCTCGAAACGGCGCGACAGCTGACCGGGCCCGATTCATCCTTGGCGGCGCGGCTCCAGGCGCTTTCCGCGCCTTGGAAAATCGAGCGCAGCGTTGGCGTGCTTCGAGCGCGGGGCGCCTGCGTCCGCGTGGACCTCACGGTGCAGGAGAGCTCAGGCTTAAAAACCGAAGACGCTGCGCGGGCCGCTCTTCTTGCCAGCCAAGAGGTGGAAGCGCTGTATCGCAGTGTTCGGCTGAGCGAATGGCAAGCAGCGCAAGAGCTGGTGCGCCCGCCGGATCCGCGAGACTCCGCCGCTATCGCCGCTTGGAGACTTCTTGTCGGAAAGCTCGAGCCTGGTCCCACTCGTCGTTTTATTAACTGGTTTGTGCGCCCCGATCAGGTTGGGCAAAAAACCGACGCGGAGCTCTCGGCGGCACTGGAACGCCTTGCCGCAGAGTGGAGCCGTCCTGCGCTCGAGCGCCGAATACGGGTGGAAGCCGGTCAGTCGGACTTCTGGCTGCTCCTAGCGAGCCCCTGCGGCACGCGGACGGAGCAGAGCGACGACTCCGGGGTCGGTGCGCTTTTCGTGCGCTCGGTGGCCGTCAAATTCGCGCGGGTTTCCGGTGTCTATATCGAGCCTTGGGTGACGCCCGACGGAGTCGGGCTTTTGGCACACGGTCCGCCGAGCGGTCCCGCCGAGACGGCCTTCGAGCACGCCGAACGCATCGGCGCTGCGCTGGGTTGGGCGCTTGTCGGCAGTCGTTTGTCCGCTAGCGAGGTTTCCCACGGGCGTGCTCAGCTATTGGACGAGCTCGGGCCCGGGCCCAGACCCGGTTGGTGGTTGGTTTTGGAGTCCCTTGCCCCTTCTCACCCGAGCTGGCTCGAGCCAAGGGGGACCTTTACCTCCGTGTCTCAAGCGCTGCCCGAAAAAGTGCGCGGCAAACAGCGCGAACTCATTACCGGTCCGCTTCGAGTTGCAGTGATTGCAAACGCGAACCGCCAGCAGGCGGAGACCGCGGTGGCTGCCCTCGAACGCTGGATAAGCCCCATGCGGGGTCGAGGGCAGACCTGTGCTGAAGTGGGGTCGCCCGTTTCGCGTAACGGCCAATTGACGCTCGAAAGCCATGATTTAGAAAACGATGGGGTCGCTTATGTCGCGGTTCCGGTCGCGACGGCTGCGTACGGAATACCCATCGAAGCAAGGGCGGCCGAATACCTGCTGAATCGCTCCGGTGGTTGGCTCGAAGGCGCCCTGGTTGCGCCCGGCTTGGCGTCGTCGGCCCGCGCGTTCGTGCTCGGCGGCAAGCGCGCCACCGCACTGGCAATCGAAGTGCGGGCACTCGACCAAGACAAAGTCCGGATGGCAGTGGAGCAGGTGCGAGGCCTTCTCGATCGACTGTCCCAAGGGGCGGCGACACAGGCAGATGCGGACTCCGGCCTGCGCGAGCAAGTGCTCCGGGAGCAGACTGCGGCAATGGATCCGCGTCAGCGCATCGTGGACCTGTGGCGTGGAGCGAGTAACCCTGGAGCGGCTCCACTGACACTGAAGAGCTTGCGCAGCTTCTTGAGCGCACTCGGAAAGCAAGGCCACCTCGTGGTCTATGTGAAAAACCAGCGCTAATTGCGCCGGCCGGCGTTTCCCCGGGGCGGCGCGGCATGCTAATTGCGCCCCGTGACTACCGCTCCCAACCTGGCCGCCTCGTCATCCGGCGGACGGCGCCAGTTCGTGGCCGTCCTCGACTACGGCTCTCAATACACGCAGCTCATCGCTCGGCGTATCCGCGAGTGCTCGGTCTATTGTGAGATCCACCCGGGGACGCTTTCCGCGCAGGCGCTCGAGGAGTTGCAGCCGAGCGCCATCGTGCTGAGCGGCGGCCCACAAAGCGTGTATGACCCCGGTGCTCCCCAGAGCGATCGCGGAGTCATAACGCTCGGAGTTCCGGTGCTGGGAATCTGTTACGGCCAGCAGCTGATGGCGCATCAGCTCGGTGGAAAGGTGGAGCCCAGCACCCAGCGCGAATACGGTCCCGCAGAGCTCACCGTCCACGAGGCGTCGGGAATTTTTTCCGCCTTTCATCCGAGCGAGGTGCTCGGGGTGTGGATGAGCCATGGCGACAAGCTGACCCTGGCACCGCCGGGGTTTCGAGTCGTCGCATCCAGCGGTAACGCGCCGTTGGCCGCCATTGCCGACCCCGCGCGGCAGCTTTTTGGAATTCAGTTCCACCCCGAGGTTGCGCATACCCCGCGCGGTTTGGATATTCTTCGAGCGTTTCTTTTCGATGTCGCCGGGCTCGAACCCTCCTGGACGCCGGGGTCGTTCGTCGAGGAATCCGTCGCCGCGATCGGCGCGCGGGTTGCGCCTTCGGAGCGCGCCATTTGCGCGCTGAGCGGTGGCGTGGACTCGTCGGTGGCAGCAGTGCTCTGTCACCGCGCCCTGGGCGACCGGTTGGTGTGCATTTTTGTCGACAATGGCGTGCTCCGGGCGGGCGAAGCGGAGGGCGTGGTCTCCACCATGGGCCGGAGCTTCCACCTGAACCTGATCAAAGTGGACGCGCGAGCCAGGTTTCTAGCGGCCCTCCGGGGCGTTGTGGACCCGGAACAAAAGAGAAAAATGATCGGCCGGCTGTTCGTCGAGGTGTTCGAAGAAGAAGCGCGCCGCATTCCTGGTGCGCGATACTTGGTGCAAGGAACGCTGTACCCCGATGTCATCGAGAGCACCAGCGTGAAGGGCCCGAGCGCCGTCATCAAAAGCCATCACAATGTGGGCGGCTTGCCGGAGCGGATGCAGCTCGACCTCATCGAGCCGCTGCGCGAGCTGTTCAAGGACGAAGTGCGTCGCGTGGGCGAGGCGCTGGGAATGCCGCACGATGTGCTCTGGCGGCAGCCTTTTCCGGGGCCAGGGCTGGCGGTGCGCTGCCTGGGGGAAGTGACCGAAGCGCGGCTGGAAATCGTGCGCCGCGCCGATCGCATCGTTGACGAGGAGGTGCGCGCTGCGGGTCTTTACGACTCGCTCTGGCAAGCGTTTGCGGTGCTTCTGCCGGTCCGCAGTGTGGGCGTGATGGGCGACGACCGCAGCTACGAAGAAACCTGCGTCATTCGAGCCGTTCATTCGAGTGACGGGATGACCGCGGACTGGGCGCGCCTTCCGCACGACTTAATGGCGACTCTGAGCACGCGCATCATCAATGAGGTGTCCGGCATCAATCGAGTCGCGTACGATATCAGCTCCAAACCTCCGGCAACCATTGAATGGGAATGACCGGGAAGACACCCATCGCGCGTGGGCTGCGCAGCTTGCTGATGGCTGCGGCTTGCACTGCGGCCTGCTCGCAGGGTGTGCGCGCGGCGGTGACCTTGACCCTGGGCCGACCTCGGGGCACTCCCGCCGACGCGTCGGTCATCATCGACGAGCAATACATCGGTCCGCTCGAGTACGTCGCCGCTCACGGAGTTCGGCTGCCGATTGGCGAGCACCGCATCACCGTCGAAAAGCAAGGGTATTTCCCCTGGGACCGACTGGTCGAATCCGACCGAAAACCGATCCACTTGGTGGTCAAGTTGGTGCCGATTCCGGACTAGGGGCCGGGGGTCGAAATGGCGTTGCACCATGCAGAGCGCCGGTGTAGGAGATGCGCGCGTATGGCTAACGGGGTGTACCTCAACCTGGTAGAGGACCGGCTTTGGGTGCCGGTTGTTGTGGGTTCAAATCCCACCACCCCGACGGAAACAGCTGACGGGATCGCCCAAGGGCTTATGGACTTGCTCTTCCCGAATTCTGCGAGTCGTGCCCCCGAATCGGCCAGGGGGCCTTGGCAAGGCCCCGGATCGGGGCGCGCACGGCGGTGAGCTGGTCAGAGGCATAGAGTCGCCGTCCGAGGAGAAAACCGTCTGCAACCAGAGCCAATCTGAGAATACGGTTTGCTGACCATACCAGCCTCCCCTGCCGGTCGATTAAGCCGACGCTGCTTTGGGCCTTCTCGTCGTAATATTCGATGAGGAGTAAGTCCGGCTCGGCAAGGGCAACCGGATAAGGCTGGTCAAGATTCAGAGGGGTCAGGTCGACTGGGGTCTGGCCCCAGAGGATCTTCACGCCGGAGGTGGTGGGCCTGCCGGTCACCCAAACTGGGCCATCCGTGGCGATCAAACCCAGAAACGATTGGTCCGTGTACTCGAACACCGAGCCCGGTCCGTTCGGGTCTGCCACTATCAGGCTGAATCCGCGGTACTGCATGACTCGGCCCGCCCCGTCAATCGAACCGTCCGTGAAGCAAGAATACCGCGTGGACACGCTGAGTAGCAGTGCAGCTTCGCCGGTGGCCGGATCGAAGCGCGCGATGCCGCCTCCATGAACCGCGCTACACGGGCTCATCGTCGCATCGATGGGAGCCCAGGGGGCGGGGTCGCCGTCGCAGTAAGAGTAGACGGCGCCGTCGAGCCCGACCGCCGGCCGGCGCGGCCGACAGCCGAACTCGTCTTCGGTTACGGCTTCTACCAGCTTGACCCACCTGACACGACCGTCCGGCTCTATTGCGAACAGCGAGTGCGTGAGCGGTGGCGGCCCTTCGGAGGCAACGTAGAGCGTGCCGTCCGCACCGACAGAACCAACACTGCCATTGCCGATGTCGACGCGAGCGTCTGCTAGAATGCGCCCACTCGGCGACACCCTCACGACTCGGCCCGGGGAGTATAACCAGATATCCCCGGCGGGCGTAATGCTGGGTGTGTCGCCGTAATCGTTGCTCAACGGCAGCGTCCAGAGCGCGCGACCTCCGCGGTCGAGGGCCACCAGGTCGCGCTGAGGCGCCGTAATCGGGGAGGGGTAGTGGGCGACAACTACGTAGATTGTTCCGTCAGCGGCCTGAACCGGATCGCCTACCACAGGATTCGATTCGTCGCCGAAGGTCCAGAGTATGTCGTTCTGGCTGCTCGAGCTGCAGGCAGACATGGCCGCAGCGAGGATCATTGCGACGACGATGACCAATCTCCTGACCGCGCGGTCCGCACGGATGGACGGCGCTGCTAGCCGGCGCGGCATTGAACGCATCTTAGCACTCGATAACGTCACATCCTAGAGTCACTGGTGAAGGTGACGATGGCGCCGGCGGCGTGCGCGGCGTTTGATTCACGGTAGCACTCGATCACTCCGATTGACAACTCCAGCCGCGTTTGACATTATCCATGGGTGAACTTGTCGCGGTCGGCATTTTGGGGTTCTGTAATCGTGCTGGTCGCGACGGGGTGTGAGGTATCCGACGGAAGCGCACCATCGCCGTACGGTTCCGGCAAACAGACGAATTCTCTCCCAGCTGACGCCTCAACCGGCAATACTCCTCAGCCGTCCGCATCCGGTGGTGCATCCGCGCTCGGTACCGGGGGCGCGTCCGGGACCGCTAGCGGGGGCGGAACCGGGCTGAAGCAACCCACTGCGCTATGCGATCCGTCGGCCGCAGCGGGCGGCGGCGGGACCAGCGCAGGCGCAGATCCGGCCCAATACTGGAGTCTCGCCGGGGCTCCCGTAGAGGACAACAGTTGTGCTCCACCTCCATCCATCTGTTTGGATAGCGGAACGCTCGTCTACTACACCGATGGCGTTTGCAGCGAGGGCCGTTGCACCTGGACCGAGCGGCAGATGCCGTGCTCCGGCTACTGCTCGCAGGGCGGCTGCTACATATCCTCCACTTTCTAAATCGTCACATGCTTGGCACTCAGCTACGTGACACGGAGCGAATCATCCGAGGGGTAAGTGTTTTCAACTGGGACGCGCAGCCCTCGAAGCGAAATGGAACGCACCACTAGGTCCAATGGATGGCCTCATAACCCTGTCTCTGGGCGGTTGATCTTGGCAACATAACAGGTCGCTGTGAACACAGGACGTCCCTCTGAACCCGGAAGGGCCGAGCTTTCGACGTGACCCTCGAGCAGGACCTCATAGCGCTGGGGCTGACACCGGGCGAGATCGTGATGGTGCATGCTTCCCTGCGCGCAGTCGGCGGCCGCGCCGAAGATCTGATTGTCGCGCTCCTCGCGGTGCTTGGCGAAGGCGGCACGTTGATGGCCTATGTCGACTACGAGCCTACCGCGGAGGTTCCTGACTTCGACCCGGTGAAATCGCCGGCTGCAATCAGCTATGGAGTGCTACCTGAAGTGATCCGTCGCTGGGACGGCGCCGTCCGTTCTCTCAATCCCGGTGCCTCCATGGCGGCCATTGGCGCTCGGGCCCACTGGCTCTGCCGCGATCACCCGCTCCGCTACGGTTACGGACCTGGTTCGCCGCTGGAAAAACTGGTTACTGCGGGGGGAAAGGTGCTGTTGCTGGGTTCCGATCTCGATCAGGTGACACTGCTCCACTACGCCGAGCACGTCGCGTGCCTTCCGGAAAAGCGGCAATTGAAGTACGTGGTTCGGTCGGGAGCCGTCGATCTGGAGATCGAAGAGTTCGATACCAGTGAAGCCGTCGTGCCGGCCATGCCGGCCCGCTACTTCGAGCAAGTCATCCGGGAATTCGTCGCCACCGGCGCCGCACGAACCGGTAAGGTGGGCAATGCGTGCTCGCATTTGCTTCCCGCGGGTGAGCTGGTGCGCTTCGCGATAGAGAAGCTCGAGCGGGAATTCGGAGCGCCATCCAAGTCCGATTACGTCGACCGGCTCAATCGAACTTGAAGCTCGTCACCATCGGGGGCAATGAGAGACCCCGTTGCGCCGGTCTCGACAACCTTTCCACCAATGACGTCCACCATGGCGTCCGCGACTCGCACCATCCAAGGACCTCGACCTTGATGCGCATGCACGGACAAGCTGACGTCTTTTTGCACCACCCTAAAAGCACGCGACACGTTTGCGTCAAGCCCCAGCACCGCAACCTGATGTTCACCGTCTTCGAGTGCGTGGACCCGCAGCTCGACTCCTCTACCGTAGTCGTAGTCGGGGCGATCTGCCACGGCGCCGAAAGGCAGCACCGTATTGGGCCGCTGGTAGATTGGCATCTCGAGAAAGCCAAGTCGCTCGCGAATCCACCGTCCACCCCTCTCGATCCGTCCCGACAGTAGGTGCCGCCACGATCCGTCGGGCAGGTAGTACTCGACGAACCCTTCCTCATTGAAGACCGGCGCGACGAGAAGCGCCGAGCCAAGCATGTACTGCCTTTCGAGATAGGAACATGCCGGGTCCTCTGGAAACTCGAGCATCATGTGCCTTAGTACGGGGACGCCCGTCTGCGAGGCCTCGCGGGCCGCGGCAAACAAATAAGGCATGAGCCGGCATTTCAGCCGAGTGAATAGGCGCAATACGTCCACCGATTCTTGGTCGAAATTCCAAGGCACGCGTGGAGAGCCTGATCCGTGCAGCCGACTGTGCGACGACAAGAGGCCGAACGCCACCCACCGTTTATAAAGCGCCGGGGTTGCCGTCTGCTCGAAGCCGCCGATATCGTGGCTCCAGAAGCTGAAGCCACTCAGGCCGATCGACAAGCCGCCCCGGAGCGTCTCGGCCATCGACTCGAAGGTGGCTGAGCAATCGCCGCCCCAGTGAACCGGGAATTTTTGACAGCCCACCGTTGCGCTGCGGGCGAACACGGTGGCCTCGCCGACGCCTCGCTCCGTCTCGAGAACTTCGAAGACGGCACGGTTGTAAAGGTACGCATAGTAGTTATGCATCCGCACTGGGTCGGAGCCGTCCCGATAAACCACATCGGTCGGTATGCGCTCGCCAAAATCGGTCTTGAAGCAATCGACTCCCATGCGTAAAAGGGCCAAAAGCTTGTCCTGATACCATCGGGTAGCCTCTTCGTTCGTGAAGTCGACCAGCGCCAACCCGGGCTGCCAATCGTCGATCTGGAACACGTCTCCGTTGGGCCGCCTCAGAAGGTAGCCGCGCTCCATGCCTTCGCGGAACATCGGCGAACGCTGGCCGATGTACGGATTGATCCACACGCAAATCTTGAGGCCGCGCGCTTTCAGGCGCTCGAGCATCGCCTTTGGATCGGGAAACATGCGCTCGTCCCACTCGAAGTTGCACCATTGGTGCTCGCGCATCCAAAAGCAGTCGAAGTGAAATACTGACAGCGGCAGATCCCGCTCTGCCATTCCATCGATGTACGAAGAGACGGTCTTCTCGTCATAATCGGTGGTAAACGAGGTCGTGAGCCAAAGTCCGAACGACCAGGCGGGTGGCAGCCGAGGCCGCCCCACCAGCGCCGTGTACTTCTCGAGCACCTCTTTCACGCTGGGGCCGTAAAAGAGATAATAGTCGAGCTCCTCACCCTCGACGCTGAACTGGGCCGCGTTGACGCGTTCGGTGGCAAGTTCGAACGAAACGCGGCCGGGGTGATTCACGAGCACCCCGTAACCCCGATTGGTCAAATAGAAGGGCACATTCTTGTACGCGAGATCCGATGCGGTGCCCGGGTCCTCGTTCCACATGTCGACGCCTTGGCCGTTGCGCACCACCGCAGTGAAGCGTTCCCCCAGGCCGTAGACCAGCTCTCCCACCCCCAGCGAGAGTTGCTCGCGCAGGTAAGTGCGTCCCGCCCTCTGCATTAGACCCAATGCCCGCGGTCCGCTGGTCGTGATCGGCTTGCCGTCGCCGAGAAACTGGAAGCGCCACGTCCCTTGCCGCTGGATCTCGAG
>DASXTY010000275.1:0-1892 GCA_036505155.1 Polyangiaceae bacterium
GGTGCATGAGCGCTACGCGGCAATGGGAACGCGGGAGCTCGTGGTTTTTGATCCGCTACTAGCGGGGCCGAAGTCGCTGGGTGGCCCTGTGTCGCTACAGGTCTGGCGCCGGGACGCGTTGGGAGCGTTGGATCGGGTTTATTTCGGTCCTGGGCCTGCGCATTCGGAGGTGCTCAACGCGTGGCTGCTCCCCGAGGGCAACTTGCTCGCGATTGCGGGAGAGCACTCAGGAGAGCGGCGTTGGCAAACCATCGAGGAGCGCGAGCGTGCTGCCCGGATCGAGCTCGAGCGCAGAGTGGCCGAGTTCGAACGGCAGCGGGGGTAGGTTGGGCGTGCTGTCCAGTTGAGCCGACGGGGTCATCAGATCGAGTTCAGCCCACAACTACCGGCGCCTGTCCAAGGAACTCTGAGCCCTCGAGCTGGTCGAGAAGAAAGTCTGCCAGATCGACGCGCGTGACGGCACGGAACCGTATTTTTGGGTCCACCCCTGCTCGATATCCTCCGGTCGCTTTCTTGTTCACCACGACGGCGGGGCGGGCGATCACCCAGTCAAGCCTGCTCTCTCGGATGATCTGCTCCATGCCTTCCTTCTCCTCGACATAGGATCGCAAGAGATGAAAGATTCCCTGAAATATGGCAGGCATTTGGCTCCTGCTGTCGCCGATTCCCATGGCAGAAACCGCGATCAACCGACGGCATCCCACTTTGTGCATGGCGTCGACAATGTGACGAGTTCCAATGCGAATGTCGTGTCCTGCCCACAACAGCTTGCCGCCGAGCGCGGTGATGACGGCATCTGCACCGTCAATCACCTCGTGAACCTTTGCCGCGTCGGCCGCTGCTCCCCTGACGACAACCACCCGCGGATCCAGTGACTCGAGGCGAGCTGGGTTTCGAACCAGGGCTCGCACGACAAGGCCGCGCTCGAGCGCACGGAGCCGAACAGCGCCTCCGATCCGGCCAGTGCCGCCAAAAAGCGCTAAAACCATAGCGCACGATACCATCACCCCGACCACAGAGTCATCCGTGGGCTCGTCATGGATGCATCAGGGTTTCGGTGATGCTGGCGGACACGCTGCGAGCCATGGTTTTTGAGCCCGAGTTTTCGCCTTGCTAGTGCCGGGAAACAGCTGTCCCGGATTTTTCAGAAGGTCTCAGGTTCCAGTCGCACCCCGCGAGCATCGTGACATAATAGCAACGTGCCCGAGCCCGCCAGACGCCTTGCGACGTACGCCGATTTGCTAGCGCTTCCCGAAGAGACCCGCGCAGAAATCCTGGGCGGTGAAATCATCGTCCAACCTTCGCCGGCACCCGCGCATCAGAGCACAATCGGGGAAATCTATGCGGAGTTGCGTGGCCCATTTCAGCGGGATCCCGGGCTCAAAAGGCCACTGCGCTGCTGCGACTCCTGGAACCGGAGCTTGCTGCCCGTTTTCCGGATTCTAAGTCCGACAACGACGCCTTGCGTGCTCTGGTATCTGGTCGGGGCCGCCTTGATGCGCGGCCGAGCCGCGCGTGCGAAGCACCCATCGTCTCGATGGAATCGCGGCACTAGTAGCCGCGCATGAGGCCCTCGACGCCCGAGAGCACCTCGGCCACCAAAGCTCGCGCCTGCTCCGCAGCGGCGCGGTCGAATAGCTCTTCAGCCGGTCTGCCGTCGTCCGCGCCGTAGAAGGACAGCTCACGGTCCTGCGCCAGAAGATCGCTGATCGTCGCCAGCCGCTGGGCCGTTGTCTCGGGGAGGCCGTGTGAAACGAGCGCGCGCCGCACGGCTTCGCCGATGCGATGAACCTTGGGATACTCGACCCCCAGGTAGCGAAGCAGACCCTTGAGCGCCAGCTCCGCTGCTTCCTGTGCTTTGCGCACTACCCGGTGCCACTCGCCGCGCCCGA
>DASXTY010000276.1:0-6375 GCA_036505155.1 Polyangiaceae bacterium
TGTAGCCGGAGACCGTGGAGCGGCACGCCTTTTGCTGGATGGCGGGGCGGGTAAGGAAGAAACATGCTCAAAGTCGGCTCCCCCATGATTTCCGTCAGCCTTCTTTCCGTGACGCTGGTTGTCATGACGGGCGGCTGTGCAGCCAGTTCCAGCGGCTCGAGCGGCATTGGCGGTGCTGCGGGCAGCACTGGCGGCTCCCCCGGAAGGGGCGGAGCGTCGGCGGGCGCCGCGGGCAAAGTCGGCACAGGTGGCACAGGTGGGACCGCCGGATCAGCCGGGATGGGTGGCACAAGTGGTGGGGTCTGGTGCGGCGGTACCGAGTGCAGTCCCGGGCTCGTCTGCTGCACGGATTGCAGCGGCTTCCAATCTTGCGCAATCGGGTGTGTCTACATTGCTTGTACCACGACCTGCGGAGGGCTCATTGGCGCCCAGTGTTCAGCCGGCGAATGGTGCCATTACAATCCAACCAGCGCCTGCGGGGCCGGTGACGTGCAAGGCAGCTGCCTCCCCCGCCCGACCAACTGCACCGCTGATTGCCCAGGGGTGTGCGGCTGCGACGGTCAGTTCTACTGCAACGAATGCACCGCCAACTCGTTTGGAGTGGACGTGAGCGGAGATACCAGTTGCCTGGACGGCGGCGCGGGCAACGGCTGTACCAGTGACTCGCAGTGCCAGCCAGGACTCAAGTGTTGTTACCCGTGCGGCATACCCGACTGTCAGAATCAGTGCATACAGCCATTGTCGAACGGTCAGTGCCCGATGTATCCGTAGCTAGATGCTGCAGCGGCTTTCCGAACACTTATACCTCTACCCAGACCTCTGCAATGTGTACGTCGTCCGCTCCGGGCGCCGCGCTCTTTGCATCGATTTTGGCCTGGGCGAGGTGCTGGACGCGCTCGGCGATCTGGGCGCGGAAAAGCTCGACTGGGTGCTGCACACACACCATCACCGCGACCAGTGCCAGGGCACCCATCGAGCCGTCGCGCTAGGGGCGAAGGTCGCGGTGCCTTTTACCGAGCACCACTTTTTCACGCAGGCCGAGCTCTTTTGCAATCGCCGGCCCACGCAAAATTTGTATCGGATGATGGCGGACCATTTCACTCTGCGCGAGTCCCTGCCGGCGGCCGAGCGCTTGGTCGACTTTACCCACTTCAGGTGGGAAGACTTCGACTTCCAGGTGCTCCCCACCCCGGGCCACACCATGGGCTCGATTTCGCTCCGCGCTCGCATCGATGGCACCTGGGTGGTTTTCTCCGGCGACCTCATCCGATCCGGCGCAGAGCTCCAGACTCTTTATGACCTACAATATTCGTACCAGAATGCTGACGGGTTTCTGAACGTTTTCCGTTCGCTCGAATACTTACGCGAGCGAGGCGCCGAGCTTCTTCTCCCCTCGCACGGGGAAGTCATCCGCGAGCCGGAGCGCGAGATGGGCGATCTCATGCAGAAGATCCGGTCCTGGATGGAGTTTTACCCGAGCGACGATGCCGGTTCGCTCGCGCCCCCCGAAATCATCGAAGTCCAGAAGAATTTCCACGCCGTGGTCAGTACCGACGCGCACACGTATTGCCTGATTTCCCAAGACGGCGCCGGCCTCTTCATCGACTACGGAGCCCTTCGCGGTCAGGGATACTTTCAGTCTTTCATGCACAAGGGAGGCGAAGGCAACCGATTCATTCCCCACAGCATCCGCGGCTTATCCGAGCGCGGGCTCAAGAAAATCGAAGCTTTCACCCCCACCCACTACCACGACGACCACCTGTGCGGCGCGCCGTATTTGATACGGGAACATGACGCCGAGCTCTGGGCCTTCGAAAACATGGTGCCCCATCTGGAGCAGCCCCGGCGCGAGCTTCTCGGCTGCTCGCTGCCGGAGCCGCTCCCGGTGCACCGAGTGCTTCGCGATGGCGAGCGAATCCGCTGGCACGAATACGAATTTGTCGTTCGCTATACGCCCGGTCACTGCGACTATCACATGACCCTGTTCCTGGAGCACGACGGCGAGCGCATCGTGGTGAGCGGCGATGTGCTTTTCAACTTTGGACGCAGAGATACCGCGGGCGAGATCTTGCCGCACTGGAATCTCATTTATCTGAACAAGACCGACGCGGAGGCGCACTATCGGTCGGCGCGCACGCTCGCGGATTTTTCTCCCAGCGTGGTTTGCCCCGGCCACGGTCGCCCTTTTCGCGTAAACCCGCGCGTGCTCGAAAACTTCCTGTCGGAAACCGCCCGCATCAAAGAACACCTCGCGCCTTTCGTGGGTAGCCGCTCGCTCACCGAGGCCATGAGTCCGCACTTTTGCCAAGCGTTGCCGTTCGAGCAACGGGTTCAGATCGGAAGCCCTTTTGCGGTTACAGTTCGCCTCACCAACTTTCGGCAAGAAGCCATGAATGGTCGCGTCCGGCTTGCCACCCCGGCCGGCTGGCGCGTCTCCCCGGCCGAGCGGCCGCTCCACGTGCACGCTGGGTCCTCTCAGGACCTCGCATTCGAGCTGGTCATTTTAGAGCGAGGCCCCAAGGAACTGCATTACTTTCCGTACGGAATCGGTTTAGAGCTCAACGGGCGCGATTGGGGCGAAGTGGGCCAAGGGCAAGTGGAAATCGAGTAGTAACGGGGCACCAAAAAAATGAGCACGTCCAATCAATATCCGCATGGCGACACCTCCTGGTTCCTCCGAGATCGCTTCGGAATGTTCATTCACTGGGGCTTGTACGCACTGCCCGGTCGGCATGAATGGGTGAAAAATCGGGAAAAGCTCGGGGATGCCCACTACGACCGGTATTTTAGGCATTTTTATCCGGACCTGTATGACCCGGCCGACTGGGCCCGACGCGCCAAGCGGGCCGGCATGAAATATTTCGTGATCACCACCAAGCACCACGAAGGCTTTTGCCTGTGGAACACTGCGTGCACGGACTACAAGGCGCCCAAGACGCCGTGGGGCAAGGATCTCCTGAGGCCGGCGCTGGATGCTTTTAGAAGCGAGGGTTTGCGGGTGGGATTCTATTATTCGCTCCTCGACTGGCATCATCCACAATTCCCGGTCGACGGTTTCCATCCCCAGCGCGATGACCCGGCGTTCCGGGAAATGCACAAGCATCGGGATATCAAGAAATACGCTGCTTACGTGCGTGATCAGGTGGAGGAGCTTCTGACGGGCTACGGGTCCGTCGACATCATGTGGTTCGACTTCTCGTATCCGGGCGAAGAAGAAGGCAAGGGTCGCGAGCAATGGGAGTCAGAAAAATTGCTCGAGCTGGTGCGGCGGCTGCAGCCCAACATTCTTCTGAACGATCGGCTCGATTTACCGGGCTCGGCGGACTTCAAGACTCCCGAGCAGTACCAGCCGACCGGACCCATGATGGATGAAGACGGCAAACCCGTCGTGTGGGAGGCATGTCACACATTCAGCGGCTCCTGGGGTTATCACCGAGACGAAGCAACTTGGAAAAGCGTGGAACAATTGCTGTGGATGCTCATCGATGGCGTGAGCAAGGGCGGTAACCTCCTGCTCAACGTGGGCCCCACCGCGCGCGGTGAATTAGACTATCGAGCTCGAGAGCGGCTGGACGGCATCGGCGATTGGATGCGTCAGAACGGTCGCGCCATTTACGGTTGTGGGCCGGCGCCGGCCGAGCTTCCAGCCCCCGAGGACTGTCGATACACGTACAACGCCGAGACCAGGCGGCTGTACCTGCATTTTTTTGCCTGGCCTCTGAAGACGTTGGAGCTCAAAAACCTGAATGGAAAGCTGAAATACGCCCAACTGCTCCACGACGGGAGCGAAATGACCTACAAGCTGAATCAAAACAGCAGCTCGGTCTTGCTCGAGCTTCCGGTGGTCAAACCGCCGCTCGCCGTGCCCGTGGTCGAACTTTTCCTGGCTGAGGAAAAGTGATGCTCACCGCGCCGGGCAAACTCGATGGGAAAGTCGTCATCGTAACCGGAGGAGCACAAGGCATCGGCGAAGGATGCGCCCGCGCAATGGCACGCGAAGGCGCCCGCGTGTGCATCGCCGATGTTCGCGCCGCGGAGTCGGAAAGCGCGGTCGCGTCTATTGTGCAAGATGGCGGACAGTGTTTCTTTCAGCAAACGGACGTGCTGGACGACGCCAGTATTCGGGCTTGCGTGAACCACGCCATCTCACGTTACGGCAGGCTGGATATCCTGGTGAATAACGCGGGAACCCATTTTCCGCACACCATCGACGAGCTCAGCCAAGAGCGCTGGGACTTTTTGCTCGACCTGAATCTCAAATCCATGTTTCTTTTCTGCCAAGCGGCGCTGCCCGAGATTCGCAAGCGCCAAGGCAGCATCATCAACATGAGCAGCAAGACCGGCCTGGTGGGTCAATCGAATGCGGTCGCCTACTGCGCGAGCAAGGCCGGAATTTTGGGGCTCACGATGGGACTCGCCAAAGATGAGGCGAAAAACCGGGTGCGCGTGAACGCCATTTGCCCGTCCAACGTGGAGACGCCCCTGATGAATGAATGGATCGAAAAGCAGCCCGACCCCGACGGCGTGCGCAGAGCGTGCGAGATGGCTTCGCCGCTCGGCCGCATGGCGACCATTTTGGAAATTGGAGCCGCCGCCGTATTTTTGGCCAGCTCCGACGCGTCTTTCATCACCGGAATTTCGCTGCAGGTTGATGGTGGGACACTGCTCGGAGCTTAGTTGGAGAGCTTGAAATTGAGCCATGTCATGGTCACAGGCGGGTGCGGATTTTTCGGCACCTGGATTGTGCGTAAGCTGCTGAGCGAAACGCATCGTGTCACCGTTCTGGACCTTGAGCGGGTGACCAAGCGATGGGAGCTCCTCCTCACGCCAGAGCAAATCACATCCATTGAATTCAATCCAGTGCGCATCGAGGAGTCGGAGCTGGTGAGGGACGTGGTCCTGGAGTCGCGGCCGGACGCCATCATCCACCTGGCGGGGCTCCAGGTGCCCGCATGCCGAGCCAATCCCCTCGCGGGCGCCAAGGTGAACGTATTGGGAACGCTTTCGGTGTTCGAGGCGGCGCTGGCTTCGAATCCTCGCCCGCGCGTTGTGTACGCCTCGAGCGCCGCAGTGTTCGGAAGCGATGCCGATTACGACGACGCGGCGGTGGGAGATAGCTCCGAGCCCAAGCCGGGAACTCATTACGGCGCCTTCAAGCTGTGCAACGAATTCTGTGCGCGCGCATATTCGATCGATCACGGTTTTTCCAGCGTGGGCCTGAGACCTCTCACCGTCTACGGCCCTGGTCGAGACCTGGGGATCACCAGCGCCCCCACCCGTGCCATCGCCGCGGCCGTTATGGGACAGCGCTTCGAGATCCCATTCCGCGGCGCGACCACCTACACCTACGCCGAGGAGGTCGCCGACTATTTCGTAGCCGCCGCGTTGAGCCCCTTGGAAGGCGCGCCGGTTTTCACGGTGGGCGGCGCCTTGGCCGATACTCCCGCGTTCATCTCTGCGCTCGAGCGCGCGCACCCTTCCGCAGCGGGCCTGATCACGTGCTCCGGAGGTGATTTGCCAATTGCTGCGCGGTTGGATGATCGCGAGCTTCGTGAGGCATTCCCCGGCGTTGAGCGCGTCGGACTGGACGAGGGCGTTCGAAAGACGATCGAAGTCTACCGGGAGGCCGCAGCTCGCGGGACGCTCACGATTTGACTTGGCTTTCGCTCGGCGTATCGGTTCTGGTTCGACCGTCGAGCAGACACGCCACGTTGACGTCTCCCAGCACATTGATCATGGTACGGCAGCGGTCCAAAAACCAGTCCACCGTGAGCAAGAGCGCAATGTATTCGGTGGGAAGCTTCACCGCGGTGAACACCAGCGTCATCGTCACCAGCCCTGCCTCTGGGATTCCCGCCGCGCCCACCGAGGCCAGGACCGAGGTGAGAACGACCATCAGCTGTTGACCGAAGCCCAGCTTCACGCCAAGCATTTGCGAAACGAACAGCGCCGCCATCGCCTCGTACAGCGCCGTGCCATCGTTATTGAAGTTCGAACCGACCAGCGCGCCCAGGCTCGCCGAACGCTCTCGCAGCCCAACGCGCGTGAGAAGCCTGTCGTAAGTGACCGGCATGGTGGCGGTGGAGCTTGCCGTCGAAAAAGCCATCACCAGCGCGTCGCGCATCCCCGAAAGCACTGCCGCCGGGCGCACCCACGAACCCAAACCGATGCGGAGTAGGTAATAACTCGCTTGAAGCGCAAGGGCGACCAATACGGCCATTACGAACAGCCCCAGAGCGGCAAACGGACGAAAGCCGCTAATGCCGACGATGCTCGCCACCTTGCCGAACACCGCGAGGGGAACCAACGCGATCACCCAGTGCAAAAGCACCAAAATGCAGGAAAACCCAAGCGAGGTGAGGTCTTCGGCCATCT
>DASXTY010000277.1:0-2318 GCA_036505155.1 Polyangiaceae bacterium
ACCACGGCATACAGCCGAAGAATGTGCAGGAGAGTTATCACGACGCAAACCAGGCCAAAGAAGAAGCGCAAAGCCTGTTCCGGTATGGCTATTTGAGTTTGCGTGAGCGAGCTCAGGCCGAAAGGTTATTTTGGCACTGCTGCGAAAAGCTTCAGCAGACGCTGGCGCGGGTGAAGTTCGTGCCCGAAGAGCTCTACCACCTGGAGCGAACCCTGAGCGCCATCTATTATTGTAACTTCTCTTTGTTTCAGTCGGCGCCGGACGTTTGGGCCATCGACCAGCTCTTTCCCATCATCCCCATCCATCGGCTGGACGAGGAGCCGACGGTGACGGCGACTCTGGCAGACCTCACTTGCGACAGTGACGGCGTGGTTGACCACTTCATCGATGTGGAAGACGAAAAATCGACGTTGAGCGTGCATGAGTTGCGGCACGGAGAACCGTATTACATGGGCATGTTCCTCAACGGCGCGTACCAGGAAATCCTGGGAGACCTGCATAACTTGTTCGGCGATACCAATGCGGTGCACGTCAAGCTCACCAACGGTGGATACGAAATTCTGCACGTGGTCAAAGGCGACTCGGTTTCGGAGGTTCTGCGCTACGTCGAATACGACCCGCAGAATATGGTGGAAGCCGTGCGTCGTCAGGCCGAGCGCGCCGTCGCCAACGGCACCCTCACCAACGAACAGATGCGCACGCTGATGCACCATTACGAAGAATCGCTGCGGAGCTACACCTACCTCACCGAGGACGGCTAGCCGGGCAGCTTCACCGACCTGCTCTGCCGCGCCCAAGCCCGGTTTTGCGCCTTTCTTGCGGGTTTGGAATACAAAAACTGCGTGCGGCGTTGTTAGGCGGGTGACCCCCTCAGGTGCCTTTGGGAATTTGACCGGACGCGGGCTAAGACGCGGGCTAAGGTAATGCGACGGTCCATGTCAAAAAGGAGCATCCTGGGCGGCGTGGAAAGCTTGGTTCTATCCCGGCGCGAGCTACGGACAGCCGGCGCTTTGATCGCGGTGCTCAGTGTGAGCCTCTCCAGCCGAGCGGATATTCGCACGCACGTGGACAAGAACGGCGTCATCAGTTTCACCAACAGCCCAAAGAAGGAGAGTCCATCCAAGGAAGCACGGCCGGTCGCGTCTGGGCCGGGTATCACAGTACCGAGCGATGGTTCGCTCGCGGGGCTGGGTCGCTACGACGCTCACATCCGGCAAGCGGCCATGCTGTACCAGATTCCGGAAGAACTGATTCGCGCCGTCATCCAGGTCGAGAGCGGTTTCGATCCGCGCGCCATCTCGCCCAAGAACGCGCGGGGCCTGATGCAGCTCATCCCGGAAACGGCCGAGCGCATGACGGTGACCGACGTGTTCGACCCCCGGCAGAACATTTTCGGCGGCGTTCGCTATTTGCGCGTCCTGGCCAACTTGTTCAACGGTGACCTCGAGCTCACCATCGCCGGCTACAACGCCGGCGAGCACGCCGTGATGCGCTACCGCGGCATTCCCCCCTTTGCTGAAACGCAGGCCTATGTGACCAGGGTCATCGGCTACTATCGCCACTATCGCTCGCTCGGCGCGCGCGCTCGAGCACAGTAAACGCAAGATCTGGCGCTCCGCCGCGCCTTGCTCTTGGGCCGGTTGAAAAACCGGCCGGCGCTATCTAAAAATGCCGCTGGCAAAGTGGCGCATTCGATCGGCAGCAGATCGGCGGGCGGTCGCGGCAGGCCGCGCGGCGGGTTCACTCAGCACCGCCGCTTGGACCGGCTGCGCGAGCTGCTGGAAAAGCATCCGCGCGGGCTTTCCTTGTACGAGCTGGCGGATGCGCTGCGCGTAACCCCGCGCACTATGCGCCGTTACATGAAAGAGATCGAGCGAGTGTACGAGCTGGATCCCGTCCCGGCGCGCGGCGGGGGTACGCGGCTCTGGCGCATTCGGCCCAGTGAAATTCCCAGGAAGGTCGAGTTACGCCGCACCCAGGCGTACGCGCTCTTGGCTGCGCGCCGGGTGTTCGAGCCGATGCGCGGATCGGCACTTTTTGAGGAAATCGACATGGCGGTCAATAAGCTGGTCGCTTTTGCCCAGCGTCCCGGCCGAGGCCCGAACGCCGGAATCGCCGATGCGGGTCTGGAACGCCGGTTTCTGTACCTACCTCACGCGCCCAAAAACTACGCAGAAAAAACCGAGGCTCTGGATGATCTGTTTCAGGCGGTTTCCGATTTGAGACCGCTCAGGATGCTATATCGAAGCACCGGCAAACCCGAAGAAGAGCGCATCACCGTACATCCCTATGCATTGGTGCTCCACCGAGATTCGGTG
>DASXTY010000278.1:0-5979 GCA_036505155.1 Polyangiaceae bacterium
CGGCTATACGTCGAGCAAGGCCTCGACATCGCGCGCGAGCTCTACCTCGGCTTAGTCGTGGATCGCGAGCGGCGTCGGGTAGCGCTGATGGCATCCACCGAAGGGGGCGTGGAAATCGAAAAAGTGGCGGAGCAAACCCCGGAAAAGATCTTCACCGAGCACGTGGACCCGCTGTTCGGGATGACCGGCTATCAAGCGAGAAAGCTCGCGTTTGGTCTCGCGGTGGGACAGGGAGTGCCCGACCCCAAGGCCACGGTCAGTCAGTTCGTGCGCGTGATCACCAAGCTGGTGCAGCTGTTCGAAAAGGAAGACTGTTCGCTCTGTGAGATCAATCCTCTGGTCGTCACCAAAAAAGGCGATGTGGTGGCGCTGGATGCAAAAATCAACCTGGACGACAATGCGGCCGTGCGCCACCCCGAATGGGCCGAGCTCATGGACCGTTACGAAGAGGACCCGGTGGAGCTCGAAGCGAAAGAAGCCGGGCTGAGCTACGTTTCTCTGGATGGGAACATCGGTTGTCTGGTTAATGGCGCGGGGCTCGCCATGGCGACCATGGACATCATCCAGCACCACGGCGGCGCACCGGCGAACTTTTTGGATGTTGGCGGCGGCGCCACCAAGGAACAAGTGACCAAGGCCTTCAAGATGATCCTGTCGAGCCCGTCGGTGAAGGGCATTTTCGTTAACATCTTCGGAGGCATCATGCGCTGCGACACCATCGCCGAGGGCGTGGTAGCGGCAACGCGGGAGCTCGGGTTGAAGGTGCCGCTGGTGGTTCGGCTGGAGGGAACCAACGTGGAGCAGGGCAAACGACTGCTCGACTCGAGCGGGCTGAAAATCCAGGCGGCCGACACCATGGCGGACGGAGCCAGGAAGATCGTGGAGGCGGTCCGAGCAGCGTAGCAGCTGCTCGAGGAGTCGTTATGTCCATCTTGGTCTCCAAAGACACGCGCGTCGTGATTCAAGGCATAACCGGTTCGGCCGGTTCGTTTCACGCTCGCCAGTGCATCGCCTACGGCACTCGGGTGGTGGCCGGCTGTACGCCCCACCGAGGGGGCGAAAAATTCTCCGCGGATGGGCCCGACGGCAAGCCGCAAAGCGTGCCGGTGTTCGACACGGTGTCCGAAGCCGTGATGCACACCGGCGCCGATGTGTCGTGCATCTTCGTTCCCGCTTTGGGAGCTGCCGACGCCATTTTGGAAGCCAAGGACGCCGGCTGCCGCCTGGTGATTTGCATCACTGAAGGTATTCCGGTGATGGACATGATTCGCGTACGTCGGGCGCTGGAAGGCGGTCCGGTGCGACTCATCGGTCCCAACTGCCCCGGCATTATCACTCCGGGGCAGTGTAAGATCGGAATCATGCCCGGGCATATTCACCGGCCGGGCCGTTTTGGCGTGGTGTCCCGCTCCGGAACCCTGACCTACGAGGCTGTCGAGCAGCTTAGCCGCCTCGACTTGGGGCAGTCGACGTGCATCGGAATTGGCGGCGACCCGGTGGGCGGCATGGACTTCGTCGATGTGCTCGAGCTGTTCAATGCCGATCCGGATACCGATGGAGTGATGCTGATTGGGGAAATTGGCGGAAACGCAGAAGAGAGAGCTGCGGAATACATTCGCGGTCACATGAAGAAGCCGGTAGCGGGTTTCATTGCGGGGGCAACCGCGCCGCCGGGCAAGCGCATGGGGCACGCCGGGGCCATCATTTCGGGCGGAAAAGGCACGGCAGCGGACAAGATCGCGGCCCTTCGCGGCGCCGGGGTGGAGGTCGCGGCATCGCCTGCGGACATGGGGAGGACTCTGAAAGCCATGCTTTAGGCGGCAAACGCCCTCTACCCCTCAAATAACACCGGGGTATAAAAAATGGGTTGTCAGCCGGGCGCGGATGGCTTATCCGTTGAGAAACGAGGTGTGACCTACTTGGCCGTTTTCCCACGGGAGGATCCGTGAAACTTCAGCGAACGCTGTGCATCATAAAGCCCGACGCATCCGAGAAGCGCGCTCAGGGAGAAATCTTCCAGAGCATCTTGGACCATGGCTTCCGGGTGGTGGCGCTGCGACAGCTTCGACTCACTCGCGCTCAGGCGGAGGGTTTCTATGACGTGCATCGAGGCCGGCCGTTCTTCGATGAACTTTGCACGTTCATGTCGCGCGGGCCGGTGATTGTCATGGCGCTCGAATGCGAAAACGCGGTGGGGCGCTTTCGTGAGCTCATCGGCGCCACCAACCCGGAGCAAGCGGGCGAGGGCACACTGCGCAAACAGTTTGGAACCAACGTAGGCGAAAACGCCGTCCACGGCTCGGATTCCGAGGTAACCGCTCAGGCCGAATGCGCGTATTTCTTTGCGGGGCTCGAGCTTTTGTAGCCCCGGAGCATCCCCATGCAGAACGGCAAGATTTCTTTGGCAGGTCCCACCACGAGCTTCCGTCCCGAGCTGGAGGCCGCGCGCGGGACACTGCGTGAATCGTTGGGAGCCCTGCATAACCTGGACCAGCTCCTGAAGTCGATACGCGTCGGACCCAAGGCCATTGGCTCGGTGTTGGACGACGTCAACGCAGCATGTGCTCCCATGCGCCAGGCCGCCAGCGAGCTTCTCACCGCGATCGGCAAACAGCCTGCAGCTCGAGAAGCGTGCCACGCTCTCGACCTTTTTTTCACTTCTCGGGTGGAGGAGCTCGGCCGTGAGCTTTCGCGGGCCCGTCAGCAGCGAATGAACGCCAAGAATCGACTCGCGCTGGAGCGCGTCGTATCGCGGTTGTGGCAGGAGCTGGATACCGCAAGCGGGCTCATCACTCTGCTGCACCAGTCAATCTGGTCGCCGAGCATTCGCATCGATATGGGCGGGTTGATTCAAGAGACCACGGTGCATCGAATGGACTCGGCGAATAGCGTCACCATCGAGGCCACCCTGGCACAGGTGGAAGGCTCGGTGGAGGCCAGCGTTCGTCCACGGGTGGCGATTGGAATGCTGGCACATGGGGTAACGCTGGTGGCCGGAGCAAGACCCGAGCGTTCGCCACCCGTCAACCCGACGATTGTGGTCGACTCCCTGGCAGGCGGCTGTCGTCTCAACGTGGTGGATCGGCAGGAACGGGGCACTCCGGTGGCCATCCCAGCGTGCCGCATCATCGGCCCCACCTTGCCGAGCTTGGCCGCGTGCGCTGAGCTCGCCGGGGCCCGAATCGAACACGCAGCCGATCATTCGCAATTTGCTATCTTCTGGTAGCGATGAGCGGCCCCATAGTTCAGCTCGGCGCCGAGCACTTCGACGAAGCGATGGCGTTCATCAATCGCGCCTTTTCGGAGCACGGCGTCAAAAGTTTGCGGGACCTACACCCTTCGCTTTACCAAGCGGAAGACGGTCTGATGCGTAACCACTACGTCATTCTGGAGCAGGGCCGCATCGCTTCTCTGGTGGGCTTATATCCCCGCACGCTGCGGGTGGGCGACGTGACCCTGCGCATGGCAGGGATCGGTGCTGTCTCGACCGCGCCGGAATTGCGCGGTCGCGGGCTGATGGCGCAGCTTATGACCCATGTTCGAAGCCAAATACAGCGACAAGGCTTCGACTTATCGTACCTCGGTGGTTCTCGGCAGCGCTACCGACGCTTTGGTTGGGAGATCTGCGGGAGCCAACTCGGCATCTCGCTCGGAAAACCCGCCGCGCTGTCTAACGCGGATACGGGGTTGGAATTCGAAAGAGCCGAGGAAGATACCTCCACGCTAGCGCGGCTCAAGGAGTTATGCGACGCGCAGGCCATTTATTGCGAGCGACCGCTAGCCGAATTCGGGAGGTTTCTTCACACTTGGCTCAATGTCCCATGGGTTGCCAAAAATTCGGAGGGCAGCATCGTGGGCTACTTGGTGGCCAACGACGAGGGCAACGACATCACGGAGCTGGTCGCTGAATCGGACGACGTCTTGATGGCGATGGCGCGTGGCTGGACGCACCGCCTGGGGCGCTCCGCTCGATTCAACTTCCCCGGCCTGCCTTCGCGAGTGCTAACCGAGCTCAGTGAAATCGGCGAATGGTTTTCGTTTGGGCACTCCGGTAACTGGCAAATCTTCAACTACGCCAAGGTGATCGATGCACTGCTCCGGCTCCGTCACCGCGCGGAGCCGCTCCCGCTGGGCGAGGTGTTGATCGGCGTCGAAAACGAACCGCACAGCTTGCACATCGAGGTGCGCGAGGGCAGCGCCGGTTGCGCGCTCCGCGAGCGCCCCGCGGCTCAATATTTCGAGCCGATGCGGCTCTCCCGCGTGCTTTTCGGCCCTTCGCCGCCGAGCTTGGTCACCCACTTGGAACCGGGAGCGCGCGCGCTGCACAGTTGGTGTCCATTGCCGCTTAGTATTTCGTATCAGGACGCGGTTTAAGTCAGGAGGAGACTTGGAAAATAAGGTGGTATTCATCACCGGCGGGGGGGCCGGCATCGGCCGCGCCTCGGCGCTCCGTTTTGGGCGCGAGGGGTACCACGTGGCGCTGCTCGACATGGAGTCATCCAGCACAGTAGCCGCACAATCGGCACTTATGAAGGCGTCGGTCGAAGTGGAGGCGTGCGTGGGAGATGTTTCCGACCCCACCGCCAGCGAAAAATTGGCGGCTCGAGCGCTCGAGCGCTGGGGTCGTATCGATGCGCTGGTGGCAAACGCCGGCGCTCGCGTTTACGGGAGCCTTCTGGAAGCCACGGCGGCGGACTGGGAACGGATTATTGGAGTGAATCTCAAAGGAGTCGCCTATTGTGCCCAAGCCGTGCTGCCCGCGATGGTGCGCCAGCAACGTGGCGCCGTCGTCATCATTTCCTCGGCCAACGCGCTGGTGGGCCGCGCCGGCATGCCGCTCTATGACGCCACCAAAGCGGCGGTGCTTTCGCTGACCAGGAGTCTCGCGGTTGCGCATGGCAAAGACGGCGTGCGCGTAAACGCCATCTGCCCAGGCTTCACCGTGACGGATTTCCACGAGCGCGCCGCTGCGGAGCGCGGCCTTTCTCCCGAAGAGCTGCGCCAGCGCAGTGCCGGATACGGACTGCTCGGCAGACCCGCAGAGCCGAGCGAAATTGCCGCAGCCGTTTATTTTCTGGCCAGCGACGACGCCGCCATGATCACGGGACAAACGCTGATGGTGGACGCGGGACTGTCGGTGACGTCGGGGGCGCGTTAACTCCGCGGCGGCGGTCTGCGCCAGCCGCTCAGAGCTTCGCTGGATGCAACGCTGACCTAAGGACAGCTCTCCGCGAGTCCGATATGAACTTGGCCGAGCGCGGTGGGAGTTCCGTCGGCGTTGATCATGTCAGTCATATCGAATGGACAGGATCTGCACTTCGATTTCCCCTGCGGGGCGTTGCACGGTGACAGAGTCGCCGGCGCGTTTCTTGAGAAGCGCGCGACCCAAAGGCGACTTATAGCTCAACCTTCCTTGTCCAGGGTCCGCTTCGTCCGGCCCCACGACTCGATAGCAGCTCCGACGTCCCGCTTCGTCCTCGAGCTCGACCCAAGCACCAAACGCGACCACGTCGCGCCGGACCTCTTCGGGGCGAACCACCACGATGCTCCGCATGCGGCGGTCCAACCAATGGATTCGCCGGTCGATTTCGCGGAGGCGTTTCTTTCCATAGATGTACTCCGCATTCTCCGAACGATCCCCCTGGGCCGCCGCTTCGGCGACTTCTTGCACCACCTTGGGGCGCTCCACCGTTACCAGCCGCTGGAGCTCCTCAGCGAGCCGTTTGGCACCGGCTGGTGACAGGTAGGTGGGCTGAGCCATCGGTCCTGGAACGCGCGGCGGAAACCGCCCGGCTCGAAGAGTGACGCGAGTCCGATGTGCTCGCAATCCCGCTCTGGCCGTGGAGCCGGGTCGCTGGTAGCGTACCCGGGTGCCGGAGAGTGGTGCCAGCCGCTGGGCGGTAAGGCTTGCGCTGGCGTTTGGCGTCGCTCTGCTAGTGTTTGCGGGCCTCATCGTGGCGGCTCTGCTCGCAATACGGC
>DASXTY010000279.1:0-7572 GCA_036505155.1 Polyangiaceae bacterium
GGTTACTAACTCACTCACCCCCTAGTTGTGTGGACCGGGCGCGGCTGTGTCATCTGGCGCCGGGCTTAACGGCCCGACGAGCGGTGGCACCTCCTCGGGCGCGACCCCGTCGGCAACATTGCCCAGGTCGCCCTCAACAAATTCACGCGCATCCGCTTCCGCACGCGCCGCCAGCGGGTGGCGCACGGCGGAAAGGCACTGCGCGCGCTGCTGCAAAAAATCGCCCTCCCACCAGGGGTGCTCCACCTGTGACCCCAATGCTGAAACGCAAATTGCAGGATCGCCCAGCGCGAAGGCCAGTGCTTGCACCGTTCGCAATCGAAGCTCTTCCTCCGCATCGACGGCCAGCGGCCCCTGGAGCAACGCTTGGATGGCGCGACGCTCCATCGCGTGATCACCAGTGGCGATGTGCCGGAGCAAGATGAGCACTTGCTCCGCCGTTCGACACAAGGGTAGGGCGGTTTTGCGGAGCTCGTCCACGCCTTGCAGCGCAGCCTCGAGCGCCTGCGGACGAAGCCGTCGCACGGTGTTGAATCGGGCGCGAACCAGCGCTGCTTCCGCTCCGTAACCTTGCTTTTCCAGCGATTCGGACAATGGAAGGGTGCGATCGTCTCCTCCGTTCGCGTATCCCTCCGCCAAAGCGTAGGTCTCGACCAGGTCACGCGGAGAGCCCGGTTGTCGCTCCCAGTGGCTCAAAACCTGCTCGGGCCTGCCGGTGCACGCTGCTTTTACCGCCTGCATCCGCTCGAATACCGCCGGGTCGGTCGTGGTTGGCGGAGCCGCGGGGTCGCCGGAGACCAGCCACACCCGCTGCCGGAGCTCGTCGACCCGCGGCCAATCCAAGTCGCCGACAACATCCGGACGAGCCCTCATGTGAACCGAGAGCCCGAGCAGCTGCGTGGGGATCTCCGACTTGCCGGATCGCTGCGCGCGAACGAAGGCGTATTCGAGAATCGTCCGGTCATCGGTGTTCACGGGAGTGTCGAAGGCCAGACCCATCTTGCGGGTGAGAGAATCTGGAAGCATGAAATGGGCGAGCACTCCTTCAGCACCTTCCACATAGCCGGTGCGAAGCAGCCCGCTGCGAAACGGCTCCCGCGAGGCACGGTCACGGATGCCATTGACGTCGTAGGGCTTTTTTCCGAGCGACGCGATCAGCAACAGGTCCCCAGCCTGCGTCTGCCAAAGCTCTACCACCGGAAAAGCGGAGCCGAGCGTCCTTAGCACCACCCGAAGCAGGCCGGCGTCGATGTCATACGCCTGCACCCACTGACCGAAGAGCCCCCCGGGCCGCAAACGACGCGAGACGGCTTCATAAAATTCGCGCGTGAAAAGCGACGCGACGCCAGCCCGATAAGGGTTACTCGGCTCGCTCACCACGATGTCGTAGGACCGGCGCGAAGCCAGCAAAAATTCCCTGCCGTCGCCCTGAAACACGTGCACGTTGGCTCTGCCGAGCACGTTCTGATTGGCTGGAGAGGAGCGCTCCGCCACGTAGCGAACTGCCGGCTCGAGCTCGGCCACGTCCACTCGCTCGACGCCGGGCACAGCGGCCGCCCATCCCGCGGTCATCCCGGTTCCGAGACCCAGCACGAACACGTCTCGGGGAGCCGGATGTAAAATCGCGGGCAAGAGCGCCAGCAAGCCCTGCGTTCCGCGGTCTCCAAGCACCGCTCCATCGGATTTTCCGTTCACGATGAAGCTCACACCGTGAAAATTCTGGAGCGCGATTGCCGACTCGACCCCGTCGCGCTGCCACACCACTCCCACCGCTTGCATCCTGCGCCAGGCTTCGAACCCGTTTGCGCGATATGGGATGGGAGCGCTCCCCGCCCCAATCGCCGTGTGCCGCCAGGCCGCAGTTGGTCCTTGAGCGGCGCTGCACAGTAGCGCCGCCGCAATTGCCGCGACCGAGATCGCGGTGCGGCCGAGCTTCAGCGCTCGACGGGATCTCAAAGAAAGCGCGACCGCGGACGCGCTCAAGCAGACCAACAACACGCTGATGGAGCGCCAGGTGCTCACCGCGCCGAGCCGGGGAATCAGCCAGAACCCGGTGACCAGGGCTCCGCAAATCGCACCCAGCGTGTTCCACGCGTATACGAGTCCCACTTGCTCCGCCACCCGCCTTTTCCCTTGCCCGAGCAAGCCGATGAGAACTGGAAACTGGTAGCCCGCCGCAATCGAAGCGGGCAGCACCACCAGTGTCGCAATCAGAGCCCAGCCCACCGCCAGGGCCGTAAAACCGAGCACCACCAGCCCGCGCGCAACCGCCGCGCAAAATGCAACCCGATCGCCCAACCAAAAGGGAAATGCCGCAAATGCCGCCTCCAACGCCAAGGTAACACCGAGCAGGGACGTCGTCACCGCGCGCTTTTCGCCGCGCCTGGCGTACATCCAGCCGCCAATTGTCAGGCCCGCAAGGGCCACTGCCAAAACCAACCCGAACGTAAACGTCGACCCTCCCAGAACCGGCGCCAACATCCGGTACCAGACCAGCTCCATCGCCACGAAAGCGAACCCGACAGCGGCCGCAACCGCGTAAACGAAACCCGCGTGTCGAGCCCGCCGCAACGGCACATCGCCTTCGGCCTGCGGAGCCGTGCCACCCATCGACGCGGCGGCGCGGCGCGCACCCAAAGCGACCAGCAAGTTTACCAGTGCAGCAGTCCACAAACTGAGACGCGTTCCGAAGTGCTCGAACAACACGAATGTGCCGAGCAGCGCCCCAACCAGTGCGCCCATGGTGTTGGCCACAAACAGCACGGCAGTGCGGCCGCGCGCCTTGTCCTCCTCAATTTCCACCGCGCGCGCCGCAGCGGGCAGGCTTCCGCCCATGAGCACCACCGGCGGGCCAATTGCCAATGAGGCGAGCACGAGCCGGAGCGGCGTGGCTCCGCCCCCGAGCGTCACGGAGCCTCCCAGAGCCAAGTACACCCGCCCGATGAGCTCGATCCACAGCGGCGTCAGCGCTGCAGTCACGGCAACGCCCAGCTCGAGCTGCGCGTAGTAGAGAAGCGGCCGCGCGCTTCGCTCGGCGCGTTTGCCGAGCCACGCTCCGCCGAGCCCGAGCCCACCGAGAAAAATTGCGATCACCGCAGACGAAGCCGCGGTCGACGCTCCAAACACCAGTCGCAGCGCTCGCTGCCAAGCGGTTTGGTAGATGAGCGCAGTGAGTCCCGAACCGAAAAGGAACAGTGCAACCAGCCGGGGCGAGGTCGCCATGAGCTCGCCACGCCGGCCATTCCGGCCCCGCCGGATCACAGAAAAAACGACACGCCCACGCTCGGTGTTGGAAAACCTACCCGCATGGTGAGCGCCACCTTTGGGGTGAAGTGCAAGCGTCCGCCGGCGTAAATGACGGGCTCGCCTTCAAGATGTTTGCGCCCGAATACCAGCGCACCTCCCGGTTCCCCAAATACCGACCAGTTTTCGGAGAGCCAAAAGTTCCATTGCATCACCACCGGAACCCGGACGCGATCCGACGGAAACCAGTCCAAGCCGAAGCCTATGCCCACGGTGTTGTTAATGCTGCTGATGAAACCATTGTCGACGATTTCGATGGTGCCGCGAAAACCGACCCCAAATTTTACCCCCTTGAACGGCGCGATGAGAGCGTGGGGCTCGGCCTCGAAAACGTAATCCGGGTGATCGCCGGGAAGCTTGATGACGGAGCGATCGGCGCTCGCCTTGCCGCACCAAGCCAGGAGCGCGACGGCCAACGCTCCGCGCATCCAGTATTTTTCTAGCGTTGCAACGGGGCGCATGCCCCCAGACTAACACGTCTCATTCTCGCTCCACGGGCAATCCGAGGCTTCGCCAGCAAAGCATGCCACCCGCGAGATTCGCACAGTCGTGCACCCCGGCTTGCTTCAATATCAATGTGGCCTGCGCGGAGCGCCGGCCGGAACGGCACACCGTGACCACCGGGCGAGACGCCGGCACTTCTCGAGCGCGTTCGCGAAGTTGGTCCAGGGGTAAATGCAGCGCGCCGACAATGCGCCCCTCGTGTCCGGTGAGCTCGTCGGACTCGCGCACGTCGAGCACGGTCACGGCGTCCCGGTGTTCAGCTACCCAAATCGGATCGATCTCCAGGACTCCAGCGTAGGTCAAGACCGCAGGCCCCCAGCCCGGGTCCAGAACCTCGGGCGCCCGGGGACGGCCGCACTTCAGATTCGCGGGCAGGGCCTGGTCCATCTGCTTTGGGTGAGCCAGGCCGAGGTTACGCATATATCCGACGAAGTCGCGCTCATTTGCGCCGCCGCCGACTCGCGGGTTGTGCGCCTTCTCTTCGCCGACCGTGGACGAAGTGCGCCCCGCATAGTCGTGCGCGGGATAGAGGATGCAGTCGTCGGGTAAAGTGAAAATCTTTTCCATAATTGAACGAAACAAGATGCTGGCGTTCCCCTGTTGGAAGTCTGTGCGCCCCGCACCGCGGATGAGCAGAGCGTCACCGGTGAAGGCCATGCCACGGTCAGCGGTCACGTAGGTGACACATGCATCGGTATGGCCGGGGGTCGCGCGCACTTCGAGCGCACAGTTGCCGAAACCAACGGCGTCGCCGTCATCCAGCAGGATATCGACGCCTTCGGCTCCCGCCGCGCGGGAGAGCGCGATCAGACTTCCCAGACTGGTCTTGAACAGCCACGCCGCGGTGACGTGATCGGCGTGGACGTGCGTGTCCAGAGTGTATCTCAGCGTGAGACGGAGCTCGCGAATCAGAGCCGCATCGCGCCGGAACTGTTCGAAAACCGGATCGATGAGCACGGCATCGCGGGTTCTTTGGTCTGCGAGCAGGTAGGTGTAGGTCGCGGACTGCGCGTCGAATAGCTGACGAAACAGCATCAGAGCGGCTCCGCTGGAGGCGGCGAAATGGGAACCGGCTTTCGTGGAGAGGGCGGTAGGGTGGAGGGCAGCGGGCTTGTTTCGGGCGGCTCGTGGGTCAAACTGGACGGAGGCACGGTGGAAGTGGGCGCGGATTCGGAAGCTGATTTCTGGGTTGGCCCTTCGGGCGTGGCGGAAGCGGTCGGAGCCGCCCTCGGCGCCTTGGCCGGCGGGTTTTCTGGACTTTTCGGCGCCTGGGGCGCGACCGGCCGCTCGCGAAGTCGGGGCGCTTTGGGGGTGAGCACCTCGGAGGGCGTGGGCTTCGGGCTTTCTGGCTCGGTCGAGGCGCTCGGTAAAACCGGCTGGGGCGTTGGGGGAGCGGTCTGAGCTGGAGCGGCGGTTGAAGTCGGCGTGCTCGGCGTTCCCTCGGGAGGCGGCGCGCTGCCGCGCTTTTGCCACATCAAAAACAATGCGATGCCCAATACGGCCAGCGCTGCGATGAGCACCAGTTTCAGGGTGAGACTCTTCGAGGCGGCACGGTGGGGCGGAAGCTCGTCTTTGGGCACATCCGAGACCGGCGTGTGACGCCGTTCGCCGCCTTGCGTTTCAGAAGCGCGCTCCGCGCGTTCCGGTTGGGAAAGCCGGCGCTCGCCACTGCTTCGGCCGGCGGGTGCTTGGCTGCTGTCAGGCTCGGATTGACGGCGCCGTACGCGCGCTCGCTGAAGCTTGCGCTCCCTGCGCGAGAGCTTGGAGCGCGAGCTCTTGGCCATTCACCCCGGCACCTTAACCCCGAAGGGCTTCGGCTCCACCGATAATCTCCATGAGCTCGGTGGTGATGGCGGCTTGACGCGCGCGGTTGTATTGCAATGTGAGCCGGCTAATCATATCCGATGCGTTTTTGGTTGCCGCATCCATGGCGGTCATGCGCGCGCCGAGCTCCGACGCCATCGATTCCACCAGAGCGCGCAAAATCGAGACCTCGACGTACATGGGAACCAGTCGCTCGAGCAGCGCCCGCTTATTCGGCTCAAAGAGATAGTCGTGCTCGGTGGCCTCTCGAGGGCGAGCATCGGAGTCTGGGAGCGGCAACGGGAACAACGGTTCGGCTACCACGCGCTGGCTCATTGCGCTTTTGAATTCATTATAAACCAGGTAGATGGCGTCGACCTCGGCCTGGATGAAGGGCTTTAACACGGTGCGCGCGATGGGCCGCGTCCGTTCAATGCTCAGCTCCTGCCAGGCATCCTGGAACACGTGATGGATGGACGCCTTACGGCGCTGGAAAAAGTCGCGACCTTTGCGCCCGATGATGGCAAGCTGCACCCGCTGGCCGCTCTGCTCCCGGGCTCGGCGGAGACGCTCCGCCGTCCGCACAATGTTGGCGTTGAAAGCCCCGCACAGCCCCCGGTCGCTGGTGATCACGATGAAGAGCGCGCTCTGCTCGGGGCGTCGAGCCAAAAGCGGGTGGGCGAGCTCGTCGGCAGGTGGACCAAACTCCGCGGCGCGCCGAGCCTCGAGCGAGGTGACGGACGCCAATACTTCGCCCACGCTCATGGCGTAAGGCCGGAGCGCCAAAATCCTCTGCTGGGCGCGTTGAAGCCGCGCACCTGCCACCATTTTCATGGCGCGGGTTATCTTCTGGGTGGACTTAACGCTTCCAATGCGACGCCGTATCGCCTTGAGATTCGCCACGGTCCCTACTTACGCCTATTGGCCACGAAATGTTGCGTGAATTCGGATAAGACCTGGTCCAGCCGGGCTTTGATCGCGTCTGTCAGGTCTTTCTTTTCGGCCAGGTCACGCCACAAATCCGGGTCCTTTTCGTCGATGTAGAGAAACAGCTCGTGCTCGTAATCTTTGAGTGAGTCGACGGGAAGCTTGTCGGCGTAGCCCTGAGTTCCGGCGTAGACGACCACCGTCTGCTTCTCCACCGGAAGCGGCACGTATTGACCTTGTTTCAGGAGCTCCACCAGCCTTGCGCCGCGCTCGAGTTGAGCTCGCGTGGCCGCGTCCAGATCGCTGGCAAACTGAGCAAATGCAGCCATCTCACGAAACTGCGCCAAATCCAGACGCAAGCTGCCGGCGACCTTTTTCATCGCCTTGGTCTGCGCATTGCCGCCCACCCGGCTCACCGAAACTCCGACGTTGATGGCAGGCCGCACGCCGGAATAGAAGAGGTCGCTCTCCAAAAAGATCTGTCCGTCGGTGATCGAGATCACGTTGGTGGGGATATACGCCGAGATGTCGCCGGCTTGGGTTTCGATGATGGGCAACGCCGTGAGCGAACCGCCGGAGTGTGGGTCCCGAACCACTTCGAGGTCCGCATTATCGCTCCGAGCAAGGGACTGTTCGGCGCTGTGACGTCCCTCCAAGCCCATGTGGATCTCGCCGTCCACCCCCCGATAATTCAGATCGCCAGCGGGAACCCGCGTCCCTTTACGCACCACGAACCATCGGTCCGCCATCTTGGCGGCGCGTTCCAAAAGACGCGAGTGAACGTAGAACACGTCGCCCGGATAGGCTTCGCGCCCCGGCGGACGGCGCAAGAGCAGAGAAAGCTGACGGTAAGCTACCGCCTGCTTGGACAGATCGTCGTAAACACACAGCGCGTGCCGGCCGGTGTCACGAAAGTGCTCGCCGATGGTGACGCCGCTATAGGGGGCGAGAAACTGCAGCGGCGCGGCTTCGGTGGCGGTGGCCAAAACCACCGTCGTGTAGTCCATGGCGCCGTGCGCCCTGAACCGGTCCACG
>DASXTY010000280.1:0-12375 GCA_036505155.1 Polyangiaceae bacterium
TGGTACGGCTGGCTCACCGGCTCAGGGGCGCGCGGGCTGCTCAGTCTGGTGAACCCTGCGGCGATTTCGGTCGAAGCAGAGCTGCCTCTAGCCGACTTAGCGGCTGGCGATGCGCGCATCGTGTTTTCCGATTCCGGGCGAGCCGTGGATGCGTCCGCCAGCGCTGGAGTGCTGCGCGTCTCGCTGGGTCCGGAGCAGATGGCGCTTTTGGCTCTGGGCGCGCTGGCCCGCACAGCTCCGTCTCTGGGAACCGATCTGGATCTGGTGATTGCGCACCGGTCGACCCCGCTGCCGGTCCAGCTCGCAAGGACCGGCCCGGTGACCTTGCGGGGGACCGTACCCGCCCCGGGGAGCCCGGCACTCCGACTATCCCTGCAGGCGGTCTCTGAGCAGGGAGCCTATCGGCGTTGCCGGTGGGAAAGCGAAAAAATGGTTCACGAGATTGCCGCGCTGAGCGTGGAGCAGAACCAGCGCCGGGTTTGCCCCGCACTGACTCCGGCTCGCCCTCCGTGGTCCGGCTGTTCGTGGGTCTCCTGCGAGCTAGCGATGAAAGGTTTCGACTCAGCGAAACCTTTGGAGCTTAGCGTGTTCTTGCGCAATCCACCCAACGGCGTTCGCTGGGAAGCAACTGCCCACGCGGTGGGTTACGGGTGAGACGGTGATGAGAGACGCGACCCCCAGCTTTGCGCGTCAATGGTTATTGCCGGTGTCGGTGCTCACCCTGGGCGCCATGGTCGCATTTTGGAGCTTTTACTCGCTCGATCACTTTTTGGCCCTGACCAAAAATCCAGCGGGTCCCACCACCCCATTCGGCCGCTACTTCCAGTTCGACCCGTCCACCATCACGGACGCCGTCAGTTCCTACTCGGGGGTCACCGCGGCCGTCACCGCCATCGTCATCACCGTGGTCGGGCTCATCGTGCAGTTATCGGCGGGCCGCTACCCCGGGGTCGCGGGGATGTTTTTACGCGACCGCGTGAATTTGTCGGTGATGGGCTATTACGTCATCACCTGCGTATGGGGAGTTTGGATCAGCCTGTCGCTTCAGCCCCACTACGTGCCGCGGTTTGCGCTGCTCGCCATGATCGCTGCGACGAGCGGCGGCCTGCTCACCATGGGCCCCTATTTCGGCTACGTTTTCTGGTTTCTCGCTCCCATGAACATCATCGGGCGGATTCGCCGCGACGCGGTGAATACGACCGCCCGCGGTATCGTGGAGACCGACGCTCGTTTGGCGGCGCACTCCCAGGCTCTAACCCTGGGCGCAATGGAGGAGCTCACCGACATCACCAGCAACTCCATTTCGGGCAAGGACAAAATCATCGCCAGCGGCGCAGTGGATGCGCTCAAGGACTTTGCCCTGGAGTACCTCCGGCGCAAGCCTCAGGCTGCTGAGGGGTGGTTCAAGGTGGGGAGCGGCATTCGCGCAAATCCGGATTTCGTCGCCATGGATCCGGAAAGCCTGCAGGACCTGGAACAACGGCACACCTGGGTCGAGTGGAAGGTGATGCGCCAATACCTGGGCATCTACAATGAAGCGCTAGCCGGTATGCGGGACATCAATTATCTCATCGCCATCGACACTCGCTACATCGGCGAGGCGGCCACTCAAGCCCGTGACGGCGAGCTGGTGGAGCTGGTGTTTCGTTTCATGAACTCTTATCTTCGCGCAACCCTGAACGCGCGCGATATCCGCACCGCGTATAACGTTCTCAATCAGTATCGGCTGCTGGTGGAAGCCATGTTGCGCCTGCATAACGGCAAAGCGGCGCTGCAGGCGGTACGCCACCTGAACTACTACGGCCATGTGAGCTTCGACATGAAGCTCACCTTCGTCACCGAAACCGTGGCGTATGACGTCTCGGCGTTGTGTCAGTCCGCGCACGAGCTCGGCGCGCCCGAAGAAAAGGAAATGCTCGAGCTTTTTCTGAAGCTCGACCGGCCGCTGAAGGTGGGTAGTCAAGAACCGGGCTTGTTGGGGGTCAGAAAAGCCCAAGTGAAGCTTGCCGCGTATTATCTCTTGCGCGGCGAAGAGGAGCGGGCGCGGCGGATTGCCAAAGACATGCAGCATGAGCCGCTAGAACGATTGACAGCAATTCGTCAGGCGCTGGAGTCGGTAACCAGCAAGGATTTTTGGGAAATCATCGATCGCGGCAGGAACTTCGAATATATGCCGCCGGCTCAGCGCGCCTGCTTGCAGACATTCTTCGCCTGGATTGGCGTTGGGGAACCGACCGGCTTCGGCCAACCGCAGTCGGGTAAAAAGGTCGCCGGAGCCTGATCTTATTAAGGTGCGAAGCGGATTTCGCACCTTCATGGACGCCCGAACACTTGCCAGGAGCGCGCCCTGTTTCTATGGTTTGCCCGCTGCGGGAGTGATGCTGTTACTTCGAGCGACCCCTGATTCGCCGCGAATGTTCGAGAGTGATCTCTTCGATCTGTTCTCGCGCACGCATCCAGCCGTGGTGCCGATATTGTTCGTCCCCTCGACAGCCGCGCTGCTCTGGTACGGGGTGGCCTCAGCGGGAGCCGGCGTCATGGAGTCCGCGCTGCTATTCATCGGTGGGTTTTGCCTCTGGACCCTCAGTGAATATTGGCTCCATCGGAAATTCTTTCACTGGGAGCCGCGCGGCATTTGGGGTGAAAGGTTGCATTTCCTGGTGCACGGTGTGCACCACCGATGGCCTAAGGACAAATATAGGCTGGTGATGCCGCCCGCCGTCAGCATTTCACTGTTTTTTATATTCCTGGGATTGTTCTTTTTGCTGATTGGGCCGAAGTGGGTGTGGCCATTTCACGCGGGTTTCGTGGTCGGCTACGTGACGTACGACATGACCCACTACTACATCCATCATTTTACGCCAAGGTCGAGCTATGGCCGGCGCTTGAAGAAGAACCACATGCTCCATCACTTCAAGGCCCCGACCAGCCGTTTTGGCGTCTCCAATATGGTTTGGGATCGCGTCTTCGGCACGCAGAGTTGAGTTCGCTTATTCTTCCAATGCCGGCAACGTGATGCCGCGCGTTTCCGGTAGCAGCCACACCCAAGACGCCGTAGCGATCGCCAGAGCCAGCGGTACGCTCAGCCCCGCGCTGAGGCCGCCGCGGGACACCGCCGCGCTTACCAAGAGCGGCGCACCGAGCTGGGCTGCGCGCGCGAGGTTATATGTGGTTCCCATGGCGGCTGCGCGCACTTGAGTGGGAAACAGCTCCGCGAGCAGCGCACCGAATCCCGCCGTGCAGCCCGAGCCGACACCCAGCGCGAACATGACGCTCCAAAAGGCTGGCGGATGGGCGGAAAGCGTCTGCCACGCAAACGCAAGTGGGGCTAGGGCGGCCGCGGTGAGCAGCGAATACAGGCAAAACGCGAGCCTGCGACCGAAGCGATCAGCGAACACCCCAAAGCTCAGCATCCCTAGGAACTGGCCTGCTTGCGCGGTCAGGATCCAGGTGACGCTACGGCCGATCGACTGCCCCATATTGTTGAGCAAGAAGCTTGGAAGCCACGTGTAGCAACTCCAGTACGTTCCGAGCTTGAACACGCCCAGCATCCAAGCCAAACCAGCGCGCCGGTACAGCCCGGCGGCTCGGAGCTCACGCAGCGCCGGGCGGCGACCAGCGGGTTCATTGGGCAGATGCAGAGAAGCTCGAACAAGAAGCGCCAGTAGGGCGGTGACGCTCGATCCGATGAGCACCCAGCGCCAGCCAATCACCGGCATGACCAGGTACCCGACCAGCGCGGCCAAGGCGACGCCGACCGGCTCTCCAGACTGGAGCGCAGCCGACGCGCGTCCCCGATCGGAAGGAGCCACCGCTTCCGCGAGCATACCGTGGCCGATCGCCCATTCTCCGCCCACACCGAGCCCTACCACCACGCGTCCCAACAAAAACAGTGCGAAGTTGGGCGCCAGCCCGCTCAGCAGGGAGCCCAAGGAATAGGTCAAGATGGTTGCGGAAAGGAGCGTCCGCTTACCGATTCGGTCTGCCAGCACGCCGGACACGATCCCGCCGATTCCGGACGCACTCAGAGCCACCCCGAGCATCCACGACTGGGCTTGATGGGAAAGCCCGAGGTCGAGGCCGACCGCGTCTTTCAGGAAGCCAAGCAACACCAGGTCATAAAAGTCGAACGTCCATCCGAAAAATACGAAGAGAAACAACCGCACCGGGAAGCGACGCCGCATGGACCAGCGGCAATAACACCACAACGGTGTTGGTGAGTCACCGAGCGCAGCCGGTCAGCGCCAGCGAACACCCCAGTTGACGGACCACTGGGGTTTTTTTCGATCCCGAACCACCCCGCGCCCGAGCGCGCTCGGTCGCGACCCGGCAAGATTGGTCACTTCCCACTTTTGGGACCCTATTCGAACCGCGAAATGCTGCTCCAAAAACTGCTGCATTGCCAGCATGTCGGCCGGCTCGATCCGTCGCCCACCGGCAAGCCCGACGGACAGCGTCATATCGAAAGCGATGCGAGAGGAAGCGGCGCCGGGAGCGGAGCGCGTGTCGAGCGCCCGTTGTTCAATGCGCAGCGAATGGGCAAGAGGCAAGGTTGCCGTGTACAGAACCGCGTGCCCGGCATGGCGAAAGCCCCGCAGGAACCCATCCCGCTGAGCTGAGGGCTTGGGCCGGGCGCGAACTTGCCAGGAAGACACTCGAAGCCCCGTGTGTTGCCTGCCAGCGTGAATCTCCGGGTGGGCCCGGTACTTGACTCTGAGGCACTCGAGCAACTGACGGCAAGCGGCGAGCTCTTCTTGCGTCAACACGGCTGGGAATAGCGCGCTATTGTGAGCAACGAAACCCGGCCTTGCAGGCAGTGAGACAGTGATATCCGAGAGCTCCTCCGCCCCGGGTTCCGACCCGCGAAACACCGTCAGACTGGTGAAGGCGGTGCCTCCAAAGCGCTCCAGCGCCGCCTGCAGCAGCTCTCCGGAAGGCGGACCGGCGAGCTCGGTGCGCAAGCGCACATCCAGACGCTCGACCACGCGTCGGGCCGCGTCGTACGCAAACGACGCTTCCATCTCGAGGCTTTCGAGAGTCTGCGCGCCCGGTTTGGAAAGGTTCACATCGAGCACGCCCACCGGGTCGTGTTTTGGCCCCGCGGCTGCGCTTGCTGCCTGCAGCAAGACTTCGGTGATCCCCGCTGCCGGCCCGCTTTGTATCTCTGCGCTGTCCATCTGGGAGTACGACCGCCGCCAATCGGAGAAGTTCCCCTTTTTGGCTAATGACGATGTAACCATCCCGGCTCGCAGATGCCGTCGCCTAAAACGGTTCCAGCGACTACAAAGCGCTCAGCGACCACAAAAACCAGCACAAAAAGACCAGCGGCCCGGAGGAGGGGCTCCGAGCCGCTGAATTTGGGCAGGGCACTTTGGCGGAGGGGGACACCAAAGTATCGCCTGCGCGCGCTATAATATAGAGCACGAAATATGCCATTGTCCAGACCCGGCTTACCCAGGGGTTGCGAGACGCTACAGAGGCCCCTCCCTTCAAAGTTGCAATGACAGGTTTCGCCGTCGCAATTGCTGAAGGACCAAACTGTCAGCGAACGGGGGTGATCGCCCCCGGTCTGCGCTAGGGCTCCACGTCTAGACTCGATGTGCGCAAGCTCTCTTGTGGAGGACGCTCCAAAATGACAAACGAGGAGGCCGAGCCAGCAACAGTCCGAAGAGGGCGCCATTGGATCTGAAGTTCCCGGAGTCAGAAAAGGGTGATCTCGAGGAGGTCGTTTCGGCGTTGGAAACCGGCCTGGGTCTTTGGAAGAAAGGCGAACGGCTGGATGCCATTCGGTGGCTGCAGAAAGCAGCGCTCAAAGCGAGTCAATGCGGGCAGATGCGCCGCGCCGGTGTGCTGGCCGGAGCAGCTGGTCAGTTGAACTCGCAGCTTAAAGGCATCCCCATGGCTTCTCCCGATCGAAAAACCCAAGCTCACTTTGACTCTGACTTTTCGGACACCACCATCGTCGACCGGGCGCCCCAACCGGTCGCCGTGCCAGGCGCCCCGCTGGCTGCACCGAAACAGCCCAGACAGTCGCTGCGGGTAGCCGTGGAGCGATCCAAAACAGAGCCGGATGTCTTGTTGGTCAAGGTGCTCGAAGATGGTCAGTCGACGCCGCCCGGCGCGCACGAAGCGCTGCTCGTGGCGTTGGAAGCGGGAGCGGATCTGCTAAAGCCCAAAAAGTGAAGATCAGATATAGGGCTCGCATTCGCTCTTGCTTGGATTGCACCACTCGCCGCTGGCGCAGTCGCTATGGCTCAGGCAACCCACGCACGCGTTGGTGACGAGATCGCAGCGGGGCTCCCCGCCCGAGGAGCAATCGGCGTCGCTCAGACACTGAACGCATACGCCGCGGGACGCGCAAAATGGCGTTCCGCTGGAGCCAGCGCAGTCGGCGGGGCTCCTGCACTGGGGAACACACGCAAGCGTCACCGCGTCGCACACATCCAGCAGACTTGGACAATCCTGGTTTTCCAGGCACTGAACGCAGCGATGGCGCGTTTGCTCGCAAAACGGCTCGTCGCCGCTGGTGCAGTCTGTGCTGACCAGACATTCGACGCAGGTTCGCGTGCTCAAATCGCAATGCCTCCCGTCGGTACAATCGGATGTGGAGGCACACTCGCTCCCGTCGCCCGAGGCATCCGGTACGCTGGTGCCGGCATCGACATTTCGAACATCGGGTCCGGAGCCGCCGGAACCCAGCGGATTCAACACGATCTCGTCGGGCGTGCCACACGCGGTGAGCGTCGCCAAAACGAACGTCCACGCAATCGAAGCGCGCGCAACGCTCATGGCGGGGGCTGGATCGAATCGAGCGCCAGCCGCCGCGCTTCCTCAACCGCAAACCCATTCGGGTAGCGGCTGATGTAGCTTCGAGCCAGCTCGGTAGCCGCCCCACGTCTTCCCTGGCGTTCGAGCGCGCGAAACTCTTCCACTTGCGCTTCCTGGGCCAGCACGCTTCGCGGATATTTGGCCAATAGCTCCCGAAGTAGCTCGAGTGCCGCATCTTCCCGACGTTGGCGCCGTGCCAACATCGCCTGAGAAAACAGTTGGTTTTCCAGCGCCAGCGTGCTGGTGGCTGCCGAGCTGGGAGCCGGCGCGCCTGCGCGGGCGCCCCGTTGCGGGGGATCGACCGGTGCAGAATCTGACGCTGTCGGGTGCAAAACAGCCGGCGACGGGAGGACCGCCGTTCTCGCGGGGGCGCTGGCGTGAGAAGACGCGCGAGCCGGCAGGTTTGGAGTCGTGAAGCCGCTGCCACGCGTCATTTTCCAAGAGTGCAGCGCTGCAAACACGCCGACCGGTAAAAGCGCAACCAGGGCCACTAGCGCCCAGCCGCGCCGGATCCGGCTGCGCTTCCGGTTCTCGATCAGTCCGGAATGCAACACTTCGAGGCGCGCCACGATGCGCCGCGCGTTCTCGTCGCTCGGATTCTCGAGAGAGACCACTTCGCGACCCATTCCCTCGAGAAGCCGCTGGGTGGCGGGCCGATGGCTCACCTTACAACCCTCCTTCGAGCGCATCGGCCATGCGCGCTTCGAGCTCGCGCCGTCCTCGCACCAGGCGTGATTGCGCAGCGGACACGGACACTGCCGTGAGCACCGCGATTTCCGCGAGCTCGTGTCCCAGCACATCGTGTAGCACCAGGACCGTGGCCTTCGATTGGTCCATTCGAGAGAGCTCTTCGCGCAGTCGATGCAAAAGCGCCCGCTGGTCAGTAGACCGCTCCATGTCCGAGCTCACCGTTGCGGTGAAAGCGTCTATCTCTATCTTCCGGTCGATGACCCGCCGCTCCCTCACGCGAGAGCGCAGGGCGTTCAGCGCGACGTGAGTGGTCACCGTGGCGGCCCAAGAAGACAGGCTGCACGCGCCCGCAAAGCGCCGTCGCACCAGCGTGATGACGATTTGTTCGAACGCTGACTGCACCAGATCATCGTGGTCTTGCCCCCGAGAGCCCATCACCCGAATCAGAGTTGCGCTGACGACGTTGATCAGTCGGTCGTAGAGCCGTCCCGTGAGCTCCCGATCGCCGCGTTCAAAAGCGAGGATCAGCTCCTCGTCCCGCAAGCGCGGAGCCTCCCCCGCGTCGGCGTTTCCGGAGGTTGTCCTGCCGCCCGGAAGTACTCGGATGCGATCCCGCAGAGCCGTAGACTTGGTCACTTCCCTTTAGTGTAACCGAACCCGAGTTTCGTCAGGCTCGGGCGCAGTTTTCTCCGTATTTTCGTGGCTCGGCGGCTCGCAGCCGATCGAACCCGACGCTCAGGGCCCCCAACTCACCCGGAATCCCCCGGAAACCGCCCAGGACACCGGAGGCACACTGCCCACGTCTTGGCCGGCATTGGTGACGCGGATTCCGCGCAGGAGAACCGACCCCTCCACACCCCCTGTCAGGGAAAATTGACGGTGTGCCGGCCACCCAACGCGCGCGGCAGCACCGAGACCTGGCATCCACTCGCCACCGGAGTCTTCGGCTCCGGTAGCTGGGTGTCGCGCCGAAGCGCCAGTTCTTCGCATCAGGCCGGCTCCTTCGAGCTCCAGCCGCGCGGCACCCACTGCTAGAAAAGCGCCCGCGCCCAACCCGACGCTCAGCCAAGTCATGCGAGGCTCCGCAGCGCTCAGCAGGACCGCGTAGCTTAGGTCCGCGTGAGCATAGATGGGAAGCTCCGAGAGGTCGTACGATAGCCTGAGGTAAGGGCCCACCCGCCAAGCGCCGCCCCTCAGACCCGGCCCCACGAGCCCGCCGGTCTCCAGACTAAAGAAGCGGCCGGTGGCGAACGCATCAGCAGACGCTTTGCTTTGCGCCGGGACCGGGCCTGCTCCAGCGGCGGTTGGGGGCTGAGCTCGCGATAGAGGTTGAGCCGGCTTTTCCGGGGCGTTTGCCTCGGCGGGCTCGCTTGGCTTTGCGCCCGCTGTCCGCTCCGATGTTTGAGCCTCCGGTTGAGCTTCAGTGAGTTCGCCCACCAGGGTCGCGATGGTGAGCCCCACCGCCCGCCACCGTTCCAAGCGCGCGTCGCTTTCAGAAAACGTGAGCTCGCGCGAAAGCCACGCGTTGCGTTTCCCTTCTTTCAGACCGACTTGAACTTCGGCACGGGCTGGGCTCCGCCACGATACGACGGCGATCGCTCGTATCGCGCTGGGATCGAGCTCCGACTGGGCCGGTTGGCAGCTTCCGTGGGTTACGGCGCGCGTGCAGGCGTCGAGCAAGGCAGACGCTTCGGCGGAACGCGTCTCGACGGGTGGCGCTATTTCAACCGCAACGACTGGGCCCATTCGGGCTATTCGCCAGGCTTAATCAGCCGCCCCGACAATGGAAATCAGCGGCGCAAACCTCGGGAAATTGACAATTGTCGTTGAACAGGCACTCCACACACTCGCCGTTCGCCGCGCAGTATGGATTGCCGCCGCCGCAATCAAAGTTCGACCGACATCCGGCCGAGTGGCATTCGAAATCATTTCCGCAAACCTGTCCGGGGGCGCATTGGAAGGTAGAGCCGGGGCTCGAGCACTCGAGGCAACGGCCGCTGGTGAGGTCACAGGTTCGCCCGCCGGCGCATTGTGCGCTGGTTAAGCAATCCACGCATTCATTGAGGGCACGGCTGCAAAAAGGATTGCCGGTGCCCGCACAGTTGGCGTCGCTAATGCAGCGAATGCAGACACCATTCTGCGCGTCGCAGTACGGCGTACCGCCGCCGCACACCGGCCCTGCCGGCCCGCACGGTGGCGTACAGCTATACGAAACCGGATCGCACACTTCGCCTCCCCCACATTGGCCCGGCCCGGCGCACTCGACGCAGCGACCGGAGACGCAGAAATTGCCCCCACCACAGGTTCCGTTCGGCGAGCACGCGTTCCGGCCACCCACAAATCCGCTTTGGCTATCGCTCCCGCAGCCCCCCGCGAGCAAGGTGAAGAACAAGCCCGCCAGGACCAAGGCCACAAACCCAGTGACTTTAAACCTCTTTTTTCGTTTCAAGCTTTCGAGTCGGTTCATCGGCGTTTTCACTCCTAGCGGGATTTGGCGCTGTTTACGGGGCGGACGGCACCGCGCGCCAGGGCTCCGACGCCCCAAAGCAACTTTTACTCTAGTAACCCGGCGGCTTCAAAGCCAGGCACCGCGTGGAATTAACGGATCAGTGTCCTTGTAGAATTTCGATACCAGCGGCTCAGCGGGACTCAATCGGGTTACCGGCTTCATCTGCATCGATATAGCCGTCTCGACGCGGACTCTCCACGTACACCCGAAAGCGCACCGCCCTCTCGAACGGCAGCGCGCGTCGCACCAGGACTTCTTTGACCTTCCCGTCTTGGGGGTCCACGCGCCGAATGGCGAGCTTGGCGAGTGACGGGATGCTGTCGAGGTTTACCGCTTCGATCGGAAAGAGGTTTTCGTCCAGACTGCCCGAGCCGCGGAGCTGCACCGAGACCGGACCGTTCAGTCTGCCGCGGCGGTATTCGTACTGGATGACACTCGACCCGTCGCGCCGATCGCGGGCCTGTACCACCAGCGCCTCCGAGCTCACCCGCAGCATCAATACATCCAAGGGTTTGCCCGCCTTCGCATAGACTTCTCGCAGTGCGGTTCTGAGCGGCGCAGCAACCAGAAGCGAGGGCTGAAAGTCGGAACCTCGATCTTCGAGACTTTCAGCGCGCCCGGTGGCGTGAGCGCTGCGCTCCGGATTGCAGCCGGAAGCGGCAGCCAGCAGCATAACCGCGCTAAACCACCAAGTCTTACATTCTTCCAATTTCATGGGAGAGGGCCATCCGAGCAGGGAATCGGAGCCGAAACCCCCATTAGAGAACGGCTCTTTTTCAGTTTCAAGGCCTAGGCGCGATTTCCAATAATCCCCCCCCTTCCAATAATCCCCCCTTTCCAATCGCCCCCAGCCATCGCTCGAGAATTTGGCTACCAACCACCAGCTGGGGGAGCAAAGTCCACTCGTTCCGTTGATGGGCTTGCGCCTGGACGCCGGGCCCGAAATTCACAGCCGGGACCCCCAGCGCGGCAAAACGCGCCACATCGGTCCAGGCCTGTTTTGACTCCACTGCCAAAACTCCGCTCTTGGCCAGCGCTTGAACCAGAGGGTGCTCGCGAAGCGGGGGTGCTGCGGGAGACAGATCCGTGAAGATGACTTGAGCCCGTCCGCCGATCAGCGAAAGGAGGTGGGACTGGGCCTGGTCGAGACTGGTGTCGGGGCCGAATCTGTAGTTCAAATTGAGCTCGAAAAGATCCGGAATGATGTTGCGTGCGCGGCCACCCTGAGCCAGCGTCGCGCTCACCACCCGAGAATACGGTAGACCGTCAATGAGCACGGTTTCGGGTGACTTGGCCTCGAGCTCCGTCAGCAATCGCGCCGCTTTGTGGATGGCATTTTCTCCCTGCCACGGGCGAGCGCTGTGTGCCGTCCGCCCGACGAAGCGCACGGTTGCGTGGAGGGAGCCGCCACATCCTAGCTGCAGCTTGTTATCGCTAGGCTCGAGCGCCACCGCGATGTCGACACTTCGGAGCTCCTCATCCTGATCCAGCACCGGGCCGAGCTCGTTTTCAGCGAAGGGACCTTCCTCGCGGGCGTAAAACACCAGGGTCACGTCCACGCCCGGCGGAGCGCCTCGTTCGGCGAGGTCGAGCATCAGCGCAAGCCCGCTCTTCATGTCCGCAGAGCCGGGTCCGTACAGGCGCTCGCCCTCGATGCGCGGCGGCGCATCGTGCTCGGTTCGCACCACGTCCAGATGTCCAGCCAGCGCGACGTGGGCACCCCCGCTGCCGCGCACCAGCGGCACCACGATGGAATCCGAATAACGGCGCAGCGGCGAGGCGAGGGACACGCCGCCGAGCCGCGCGCTCACCGCGTCGCACAGCGCCTTTTCTTCACCGATCGGCGACGGAATGCGGCAGAGCCACAGCAACGTCTCAGACAGGGTCATACGGCCACGTTGAAGTCCCTGAGCACGCTGTTGAGGCTGGTTTTCCGGTCCGTACTTTCTTTGCGCTGGCCGATGATGAGCGCGCACGGCACCTGATATTCCCCGGCGGCAAACCGCTTGCTTCGCGTGCCGGGGATCACCACGCTCCGCGCGGGGACGCGTCCGCGAAGCTCAATCGGATCGACTCCCGTCACGTCGATGATAGCGGTGGACGCGGTCAGCGTAACGCCTGCGCCAATCACGGCTTCGTGTTCGACCATGAACCCTTCCACAATCACGGCGCGCGACCCGATGAAGCAACCGTCTTCGATGATCACCGGCTGCGCGGCCGGCGGCTCGAGCACTCCGCCGATCCCGACGCCTCCGGAAAGGTGACATTCCTTGCCGATCTGGGCGCAAGAGCCCACCGTCGCCCAGGTGTCCACCATGGTGCCCGCACCAACGTACGCGCCGATGTTC
>DASXTY010000281.1:0-2756 GCA_036505155.1 Polyangiaceae bacterium
ACTCCTTATTTTCGTAATCCAAGATTTTCGTAATCCAAGCCCCACCAGTCTTATTGGGATGGGGCGCCAAATCTCCCCAAGTATAGACTTGTGCGCTGCGAAAAACTTCAACGACAGGGTTTCGTAGCGACTTCTGCGCCGTTTGCCGGGGGCGGCCGCCCGCAGCTCCGCCGCCGATGAAAAGGCCTGCGATGGGCTAATGTCGTTTTGCGAAGGGATCTTCTGCTGCGCCAGCGCCTTTGGGACGCGTGCGTGTCGTGCCGCGACGCGCGGGAGCTTTCGGCGCCGGCAAGTGCTCTCCACTCGCGTCGAGCCCAGGAGCGCCCGAACCCTCGGGCTGCGCGCCGGGCGGGGAAGGCGACATCGGTGTCGCGGTGATTTCCATAGCCGCAGGCCTAGGCGGCTGGGTCCCGGAACGTGAGAGAGCATCGTTCGCTCGCGGTGCTGCCTGGGTTTGCGGATCCGCCGCGCCACCCATCCGGTACACGGTCAACGCCACCCCCGCGACGACGAGTGCGGCCGCCGCCAGGGCAATCCGGAGAAAGGGGCGAATGCGAGCTGGCACCGGCCCTGCTGAAGCATCGACGAGATCCTGGCTCGTCAGCGTGACCGCGCTTGCGACCGCGTCGCTCTTGCGGCTGGTCACGGCTCCCGAGCCGGTGCGCAGAGACACGTGGTCAGTCTCGGATACCCGGATGACCCCGTCCGCGATGGAAAGCATCGGGGGCCGGGCGGAAGCTCCCCCGGTAATTTCGGCATGCGCCTTCCACACCGCCTCTCGCATTTCGCGGGCGTCCTGAAATCGCGCTTCCTTCTCGTAGGAAAGGCCCCGATCGATGACCTTGGCGACGCAAGCGGGGAGCTCAGGCAAAAGTGTTGCAACTTGGGGGGGGCGCTGGGTGATCGCGAGCGCAATCACTTCGTTCGGAGTTTCGGCGTCGTGCACCGGCCGCCCGCTGAGCAAGTAAAACATGGTTGCGGCGACCGCCCAGAGGTCCGTCCTGCTGTCCACGTCGGACCAGCGCCCGCGTGCTTGCTCTGGCGCCATGAAGGAGGGCGTTCCCAAGAGTGAACCCTCCTGGGTGGTGGACGAAGGCGAACCGAGCTCGCGGACTCGGGCGATTCCGAAGTCCAGAACTCTGAGCGTGCCATCGTTGGTCAGAAACAAATTGTCCGGCTTGATATCGCGGTGCACGATGTCTTTTTCGTGCGCGACCACCAGCACCTCCAGCAGCTGGTCGGCGACCGACAAAACTTCGCTCAGGGGTAGACACCCGCCTTTGCGCTGGCTGCGCTCGTCGACCGACTCACCTTCCAGGAGGTCCATCACCAGAAACGCGGAGCCGTCTTCGGCGATGTCGTCATCATGCACGCTGACCACGGCGGGATGGCCGACGGAGTTTGCCAGGTACCCCTCACGAAGAAAGCGTGCGCGCATTTCCGGATTCGCAGAATACTCCGCGTGTAACATCTTGATGGCGGCGGTCTTGCGATTGCGATGCGTCGCTCGGTAGACGGCTGCCATGCCTCCAACGCCGAGCAAAGCGTCAAGCTTCCACTTGTCTTTGAGAGTCGACCCGACGCGCTGACGCGCACGAGCCTTCACATCGTCGCCCGGCTCGGACATGGCCGGTCAGTATACATGGACGCCCCCGCTCGCGCATCCTGGTTACTGATTCGCTTTTCCGGGTGTGGGCGTGAATGAAAGAGACCAGTCGGCGTTGGCGTCGTTCGTGTCCTTTCCGTCCGGAATGCGTACCAACGAGGCGGGCACATCGAAGGGATCGGACACCGGCGTCGGGGTTCCTTCCACGAAATTGAGCATGCCGGGCACTCCGCTGACCACTGCGCTGGTAACTGACCCTTCGTAGCTCAGGGCATCGAGCAGCTGATTGGTCTGGGTGTCGAGCAACCCCACCGCATCCGGAGAGCCGTTTTGGATGTTGTTGTCTTGCGCTGCGAAGAGGAAGCGCCTGGCTCCCGGGTCGACCGCCACCAGCGAGCTTCCCACCACCGCGAACGCTTGGGGATCCAGCGTTCCGCTGAGCAACACGCGCGCGTATTCAGGAGCCGGCGACAGAGCACCGTTGACGAAAACCACGGCGACTCCATCCAAGCTCGCGCGCTCTGTTGCCGAAGCGTTGTAGATCTCGATGAACTCGGTACTGTCGGTGAACGCCTGATCGTAATCGAGCTCGTTGATCACGAGCACCGCGCGTCCAAGGGCTCCGCCGCTCCCTGATGCGCCGCCTGTGCCGGCGCTCGATCCGCCGGTGCCCCCCGTACCGGCCGACCCGCCACTTCCTCCCGCTCCTCCAACTGGGCTGCCGCCGACCGCACCGCTGCCTCCCGCGCTCGCGCCGCCGGCACTGGTGCCTCCAACGCCATTAGTTCCTCCAATGCTTGCGGCGACGCCGCCGAGTCCGCCGTCCCATCGCATGCCGCCGGTTGCACCGTTGGTGCCCGCAATGCCACCGCTCCCCAGAGCGCCTCCCGCGGCGGTGCTCGCATCCAAATCTCCAACTCCATAATTTGGAAACGACACCAGGCAGCGCGGAAGCGCCAGCCCGAGCGCCAACACGGTCAGACCGCGCAGCCGGCTCACCATGCCGTCTCCAGGCCGATCTGCGCCGATCCGGGCGCGACTGCAGCGGTTACTTGTGCAGGCATCTCTGGCGAGCTGGTCAGCAAAAGATACCCGCCGATGCCGAGCGCAACCCCCCCGGTGATGAATGCGATGGTGCTGACGAGCGCCA
>DASXTY010000282.1:0-10540 GCA_036505155.1 Polyangiaceae bacterium
GTGGGACACGCAGCCAAACAAACCGGCAAGGAGGTGGGAAAAGCCGGGAAGGACGTGGGCAAGAAGGTGGGTCAAGCGGGCAAAGACACCGGCAAGGCGGTGAAGAAAGCGGTCAAGGGAGAGTAGACGCGCATGTCGGTGTAGGTGACGGCGTTAGGTTTAGTAGAGCGTGCGCTACGGGTTGCCACTCGTCTTCGCGTCCCGACACTGAGCGCCAGCCAAATTGCGGACTTACAAGCTTCGGCTCGCGACTGCCTAGACGTTGAAGTTACGAGCCCACTTCACGTTGCTCGCCTGCTCGAGAGCCAGGTAGTCAGTGTAACTGTAGCGGTGCAGACGAGCCAGATCGCTCATGCAGCGGAGCATAGCAAGAATTCGCCAGGAGGGCGCGTTTGTTGATTGTCAAACCGCGAACACGCTAACCTGGCGAAAAGGCGCAGCCAGGCGGCGGATGTCATCCGGATCGCCGGTCGCAATAACTGCGCGATCGAATTCGAGAGCCGTTGCAACGACGAATGCATCGACCGCATGTGCAGAGGCCAGCTTGGCGCTCGCCAGTAGTGCGCCAGCGCGCTGAGCGGTTGAACGGGTTAGGTCGCGCACTAGAATACCGTGTCCCTTGAGTAGTTGGTCGACGGCGGCGTCGAACCGTGGTCCGCGGCAGACTTCGGCCAGCACGGGAGCCGGAACGCGGACCAGAGCCCGTCTTTCGTAGGCAATGCTCAAGATGGCGCGGGCCCTTTCAGCAAGCGCGGCGAGCTGAGAGGCTCGGGCAAGGGCGTGCACGGCCTCAGCATCCAGAATCAGCGCTTCGGCCACGCCTGCCTTGCTCTGACTAAGGCGGCCTTCCGGATCGATCCACGTTCGTGTTCCAGCTGGTCGAGGAACGCACCGAGCTGCTCGCGCTCCAGTTCGTGCGCCATGGCTCTCGCAACGAATGCCGATAGGCCACGGGCGCCAACGCGTCGACGCACGGCAGCAGCGATTTCAATGGGGACGCTCACCGAGAGCTTGGCAGCGGACTGAGCCATCTCTAATTCTTACCATAGTAGGAAACGGGCGCAAGGCGGCGCATCGAGGCAAATCAGCGCCGCCCAACCGCGTAGAGCATACCATCACCTGTCCGAAAATTCGGTGACACTGCAAGTCGAATGCTGAGTCCTGTGCTGGATCGCCGCTCTCGAGCCGCGCGACGTGGGAGTCCAATGGTCGCGCTGGCCAAGCTGCCGTGCTGAGAAATCGGAGCGCCGGGACAAGAACCGGACACTCGGAAATCGGAGGGCTGCCCGCTCGGCCGATGGAGGCTCGCGCAGAGGCCTTGCCACACCTCACATAGTTTTAGACTAGACTATAGACTAGGACACTACGGGGACCGCGCGGATTCCCACCCCGCTCGCAGCCGGCCGGCATTGCCGAGCAGGGTAATCACAGCGCTGGTCCGACAGTACTCTGCGATCGCAGCAACATCCACTGGAGTGACCGCCATGAGCCGGTCGGGATAGCGGTCGAGCTCCTCGAGCGGCCAGTCCATGTTCCAGGTATCAAACATCGCCTGTGCGAGGTCCGCCGTAGTCGCGTAACGAAGATTGAACCTGCGCGCCATTCGCGCGCGCTCCACATCCAGTTTACGTTGTTGGAACTGACCGCGCGACGCATCCTCAAGGTAGCTCCTGATCCACTTTAGCGCCGGGTCGAGGCGCCGGTAGTCGATGTCGGCATCCAGAGTCATCGCAGCCGTTCCTCCGGCCAAACGTACCAATTGGGTGGAAGGACTATAGCTAGCCCCGAACTGCTCGCGCAGCGCCCAGAAGTAATTGCCGACGAGCTCCGCGAACAGCTCCTCTGCCGCTGCATTTTCGGCAGTCGCGGGTGGCAAAAGACAGCCAAAACCAAGAGTCGCTTGGGTGGCCCCCGGCCGCTCGTCGATGAGGACGCGCTCGCGTAAAACCGTAGGTCGCGCAGGCGGCGGAGCCGGGGTTTTCGGATAGCGTTGACCCACTTCGCCCCAATCTCCTGTCTCGCGCTCGATGATAGCCCGTGCGGCACCGGGATCGAAGTCACCTACAAGCACCAGGAGGCTATTGTTTGGTCGTCGCACCTCCACAGCCCAATCGTGGGCGCCGCGCGCGCTTACGCGCTGCACCTCGGCAAGACTGGCCTGGGCCGCGTAGGGATGTGATCCCAAAAGCGCACGCCAGCGCCGTCGTGCCAGCCTGGTAGCTGGAGCATCGTCCTCGCGTCGATAGAGCTCGAGGCGTGAAGCGGATTGGAGATAGGGCCAGCGAATATCGTACTCGCCAAGCTCCTTTCCGACGAACTCGAGTGTGAGCCCCACATTCGAACCCGTAGAACGAAAGAACTCCCCCAGCGAGTCCTGGTCGATACGCTCAAAATACAGGACCCCTCGAACGCTTGGTGGCAGGCCTCTGCGCCAGGTTCCGAACATCGAAGCAATCGCCGCGCCCGGTGTGGTGCCGAAATTGAGGCCGCCACGGAAGCCGAGAAGCGCCGTGTGAAAGCGCGCGCCTGGCAGCGGAAGCATCCACACCTCGAGGCCGTTCCGAAGGCGCATGCGCTGCGTTACCCCGGCGCCGGGACTCGACATCCAACGGCGCACGTCAGCCGGTGGTGGAAGCGCCTCCTCGACACCCCAGTGCGCATATCGGTCGCTACCGACGCCGGTCGCAGCGTCGACCGGTAAGCCTTGTTGACTCGGCCGAATCAAGATCGCCGTCGCCCGGTCTTCGGCTAGGCACCGCGTATAAAAGTCCGCCACTTCGCCGGCGCTGAGCTCGGGGAGCTCTTGCACCAGCCGACGAGACAAGAGCGGGTCGCGCATGAAGTGGGCCGATAGTCCGAGCTCCAGCGTTCGTGCGGCCAAGCTCTCCAAGCGGTAGGTGAATCCGGTTGCGAAGTTGAGCTTGATTGCCTCGAACATTGGTCCATGTGTGAGAGCGCTGAGCCTGCGCAGCATCTGAAATCTGGCGGAGCGCACCGCAGCATCCGGATCATCACCCTTGTTCAGCTTGACCTCGAGAAAGAACAGGCTGGACGCCATCCCAGGCTCGAAACCTGCACGCACCTCTGCGATGTCCGCGGCATAATCGCTGTTGCTCCCTCCCGCCATACTGGCCAGCAAGCGAGCGATCATCCCAGCACGCGGGTATGCGGATGGTAGCACCCAGCCGATCCACAGCGCGGGAGTGACGACCGGCGCAGTGTACATTTGGATTGGCATGCCTCGCCGATCAGGAGCCGCAATGGGTGCGGCGCGCTGACGAGACTGGGGGCTCGAGTGCGAGGTCGGCCCCCAGCGCAACGACCAGCTCACCGCTTGGCTCACATCAGGGCCGGAAACCACCAGCGTGGCACGCTCAGGTCGGTAGTAGGTCGCTGCAAAACGCCGAGCATCATCCAGTTTCAGTCGATCGAGGGATTCATGCGTGCCGCTCACGCCGTGAGCGTAGGGATGTCCGGCCGGAAATACCGCCGACGCCAGCCATCCGATGGCCTGGCTGTTGGTCCCGTTCTCATCGCGCGACCTGAGTTCATTGTGCACGATGTCGCGTTCGTGCTCGAAGTCGTGCTCGTCCACGCCCGCCAGCGGGTCCGACAGGAGCCCCATCCAATCAGCCACCAGAGAACTGAGGTTCTGGCTGGGAACGACTGCATAGTAGCTGGTCGCATCGAAGGAGGTGCCTCCGTTGAAGGTGCCTCCGCCGAGCGAGTGAAGACGTTGCCAGCGTGTCGTTCCGCCGCCGTCTCGCGAACGGAACGCGAGGTGCTCAACCAGGTGGGCCAATCCCGAGATACTAGGAGTTTCATCTGCAGACCCGGTGCCGATGATCAATGCTGCGCTTGCACTGGCAGACCCTGGCACGGTTTCCAGCACGACCCGCAACCCATTGGGCAGCTCTTGCACACTGGTTGAGAAATCGATCGCGCCAACGCTGGGGGCTACCGCCGGTCGTGTGACGACGCATGCCACCAAGCCTACCGATAGGCAGAGCCAGAGCCCCCGCCGATGCAACCGCTTCAGGCTGTTCAAGCTCTGCGGATATATCACGGAGCGTGCGGAGGTGTCGTTGCGAGCTCGACCGTCCCTGAGGTTGGTCACCAAACCACGGCAACGTGGACACACCGCCAAAGAGGCCGGCAGGGAGGTGGGAAAAGCCGGGAAGGACGTGGGCAAGAAGGTGGGTCAAGCGGGCAAAGACACCGGCAAGGCGGTGAAGAAAGCGGTCAAGGGTGAGTAGGCGCTCGCGGTAACTTTTCCGGTATCATTTCGACAACCCAGATGCTGCCAACCGTGATGCGCGAGGATGCATGGGGCCGCCCGCTCGACCCCAAGACATGCGAGGAGGCGAGCCGCAAAGTCGTAGCTTCTTTGAAGCGGGTCTTCGGCTCTGCGCTGACAGGCGTGATCTTCAAGGGATCGGCGCTGAAGGGCGATTTCATCGCGTTTTGGTCCGACCTCGATTTTCACGCGTTCGTAGCGTCCGCCGAGATGAGCTCGGCCAGGGAACCGCATCGACATCTGGCCCTCGCATTGCAGCGTGAGTTCGGTACCTTCGTGGCAGAGGATTTCCAGGCCGGATCGCTGCAGCTGTATTGCATTGACGCATCCAACTACCCCGCGGATTGGGTCCCGTCTCTGCCGGGCACGTATCAGGTTGTATTCGGGGCGGCCCCCGAGTGTTTCGCACCCGTCGATATGGGCGCCTACCGACGCAGAGCTGAGCAAGATCTGATAGGAATCTGTCGTTTCATTCCGAGTTTGCCGGCTAAAATCCTGGATCACCCGGACAGTCGATTGCCGGGTTGGGCCAGGCGCATGGGGATGGATGTAAAGTGCCTGGCCTACGTGGTGCCTATCTGTGCCGGCAACGATCCCGACCGCGTTTGGCGCTTACCGTTGCTCGAAGCAATTCGACTCGCCGAGCCGATTGCCTTCCCTTCTCGCGCTTTATCGCGCTTCTTTGACTTGGTGCCTCCGTGGCCGGCGGACATTGGGCGAACGCGGAAGCTCATCGAGCTCGGCTTGGAGGCGGCGGACGATGCCGCGGCGTGGCGCGACAGCCGTTGACGGCTGGTTCGAAACTGACCCGGATACGAAGCGACTTGTCTTTTTTCGGCAGAAGCGAGATTCTGTGCCGCGTGATGGAGCCTTGTGCACGGGACGCGGCGCGCTGGAGTGGTGTACTGCTGATGGCTGTGAGCGCAGGATGCGGAGCCCCGCGGTTCCCACAGCACCTTCGGGGGGACCCAGCTATGCGCGTCACGGAACACCACAGTGCGCAGATCCAAAGAGCCAGAGCCGGCCGTTGATCGTCGATTGGGAGCCCACGGAACGTGCGGACATCGAGGCGCGGGCGCGACGCGGGCTGGTGGTAGTGCACGCCGACGGCTGCAAACTTCAGGTGTTGAATCGCTGCGCCGTCAAAGGAGCCAAGTACGATTACTTTGGACTCACCCCGAAGATGGACAAAGTGGTCATGCGCGACGCGAATGAGCTCTACGCGAACGTTCCGGTTTACGCGGCGAAGCTCGAGGGCAAACTCGCGCAGTCTGGGGCGCTCGAGGTCGCCATGCTCATCGTGGGACAATGGGACACCGCCGAGGCTGTCCCCTCGGTCGAAAAGCTCGAAGGCGATTGTTCGGGTGCCACCCACATCGTTACCGCGCTGACCGTTGGTGCGTTCGAATTTTCTGCCGGCACCCAGACCGAAGCCGGCGCGTCCGCCACCGTTTTTGGCGCGGGCGCAGGCGCAAAGAAGACCTCCTCGCGCGAGACGTTGAACCGAGATGGAGATCAGAAGCGCTGCCAAGACGCCACCGCCGACGACAAACAACCTCCCTTCGGTTGCGGGGCCGTGCTGCGGATCGAAGTGGTGCCACTCGGGGCTCCGCGAGAGGCCGAGCCAAAGTGCGCGAGCGGGACACAATGGGACGGCGATCAATGCGTCGCGGTGAAAGCGGGCGTTTCGTGCCGCGAAGGCCAGGTCGCGGATAAGGAGAAGGGTTGTGTCAACAAGAAACCGGCGGTGGTTCAGGTGGCGGCTCCGGAAACCGCGCGCGGCGTCACGAAAGTCGAAACAGATTGCCCGGACGTCCAATCCTGTGCCGAACGCTGCTCCAAAGACGAGGCCAAGGGATGTTTCGGACTGGGCGGGTATCTCCGGAGCGAGCTTCGGGCGGGCAAAACCAGCGACGCGGGGGAGCGCGCCGCTTCGGCTTTTCAAAAGGCGTGTGACGCCGGGCTTGCCAGGGCCTGCACGGCGCTCGGGGAGATGCGATACCAAGCCATCGGGGTGGTGAAAGACTCCGGCGCGGCGCTCACCCTTTTTGAAAAGGCGTGCACGAGAGGCGACGACCCAGGATGTAACGACGCCGGGATCGTGCTCTTCGACCGCGGCAAATACGCTGACGCGGCGAAGTACTTCGAGCGAGTGTGCGGCGACCGGTCAGCGAGCGGGTGCGTGTGGCTCGGCATTGCGGCTCGCGACGGACGTGGCCGGAGCGTGGACCAGGCAAGGGCGAAGGAGCTCTTTCAGAAGGCATGCAGCCGGGGCATCAAAGTCGGTTGCAGGCTAGCGACCGACTTGTGAGAGTCGTCGTGGCTAATGCGCCAGAGTCGCGGCGAAAAACTTGAGGCTCTCGGACAGCGTCGCCCTCCACAGCTTCCACGAGTGCTCACCAGGGACAATTGCAAACTCGTGCGGAATCGCGCGCGCGCCGAGGACGTCGTGCAAGTAGCTCGCGTGATCCTCGAAGTGGTACCCGTCGGAAGCACCGCAGTCGAAGCGCAAAGCTAGGCTCCCCGGCGACAAGCGAGAAGCGAGCGCCGCTGGGTCGTGCGCGCGCCAGCTTGCGGTATCGGAACCGAAAATGCCGATCACGTGCTCCCGAAACGGTTTCGAGTACTGCCCGCCCCAGGATGCGACATCATCGGCAAGCGTCTCGCGACCTCGAACGTAAGGGTGGGGTCCCCGATAGAGCATCGCCACCATTCCGCTCTGGCTGGCCGCGGCTGCGAACATGTCTGGATGCCGCATCGCAAGCGAGAGAGCGCCGAACCCACCCATCGAGAGACCACCGATGCCGCGTGAACGGCGGTCAGCGATGGCGCGATGGTGCCTTTCGACTTCGGCCACCAGGTCGAAGACGATGTAGTCCTCGTAGCGCGGCGTGTGCACGCAATACGTTGTCGATGGCTCGGTTGGGTTCCATGGCGGTTTACGCTCAAGGCAGGCTTCGTACCCAATCGACGCGACGCCGTTCGTATAGAAACTATCATCCCCGTCGGGCATGACGACGATCGCGGATAGACCAACGGCATCGGCAGTTTGCTGAAGCCCGCCCTGGCGAGTCCAGTTGGTTTCGTCTCCCCCGAGACCGTGCAACATGATGACGACGGGGAAACGACGGGTCGACTCATCGTAGGCGCGCGGCAGGTAGACTAGGTAGCGCTTGGTCACGGCGAGAGCCTTCGAAGCAAAGGACCGGCCTTCCACGCGACTCGAGGACATGCCGACCCCTTCTCCGACAGGCTGACTTGAAGCAGCCGGAGCAGCTGGCCTCGGGCTCGGCGGATTCAATCCGGAAGGCGTTGGCAGTGCGGCCGTGGGCGCCCCACCAGTCCCAGGCTCCGTCATCGCACGTCGCTTCGAGCACCCGAGCGAGGCGAGCAGGCAGCAGGTACCAAAGACCAACAACGTCCCCAGGGAAGCCACCGAACCACCAAGGCAAACGACTGGGAATGCTCTCTCCGGGCTCAGCTTTGCATCACTTCGCGCACGTATTGCACGTCCTCCGCCGATAGCGGCGCGTCGGCTCCGCGAAGGTTGATTTCCACCTGCCGAAGATTCCGAAAACCCGGAATTACGCAGGCGGTGCAGGAGTAGGACAAGAGGTACTGAAGCGCGACGCGCGCCAAGTCCTCCGGGGTTTCACCGAACTTGCGCTTGAGCTTCTGCACCTGCGCGTCGACTTTGCGCAGGTGCTCTTCGGAAAACTGCCCGCTCCCTTTTCGGTGATCGCCGGCTTCGAACTGCGGCTTGGAACCCGGCGGGTATTTACCCAATAACAGGCCCTGCGCCAGCGGTGAAAAGGCGACGAACGAAAGCTCTTGCTGGTCCATCAGCTTGCGGACGGCAGTGCCCGGGTCGATGAATTGCGTGTCCATGGCGTGCGCCCAACTCTGGAGCACGTCCGGCTTTACCACCGGCACCAGCCGCACGAAGTCGTCGCTCGAATACGCGGAAAGCCCGAGCAGTCGAAGCTTGCCCTCGCGCTGGAGGTCCCGCATCACACCCACCGCCCCTTCGAGGTAACCATCGCCGGGACCGAAGTCGCCGTGGTGGAAATAGTACAGATCGATGAAATCGCGCTTCAAGTTCAGGAGCGACTGCTCGCATTGATGGCGAATGTGGCGCGCTTCGTAGGCGTGCTCGGCAGTACCTGGGAAATGGCCAACCTTGGTGGCTATCACCACCTTGTTTGAACGCTTGCCCAAGACCCGAGCCAGCATTCGCTCGGCGCGGCCGTTCCCGTACACGTCCGCGTTGTCGAAATGATTCACGCCCTGATCGAGCGCATGGTCAATGCCGCGAGCGACCTCGGCTTCGTCCACGTTCGCCCAACCGTTTGGTTGGCCATTGACCCAATTCAAACCGCCCATAGTCCAGCAACCAAGGCTGATTTCGGAGACTTCGACTTGGCTTTTGCCCAATTTTCGGTATCGCATGGGACCTCGACGACAGTATAGTGAGCTCGCACTCGCTATTAAGTATGATTAAAGCATGTAGAAAGTATGACTGCTAGAAAGATCCACACCAGCCTCCCCCAGCCGCAATACCTGGCACTCGAGCGCGTGCGCAAAAGGCTTTCGCTTGGTCGCAGCGCCGCCGTACAGCAGGCGGTGGCATTGTGGCTCGACGCTACGCAAGGCGATGCTCGCGTGGAGGCGTACGTGCGCGGGTATATGGCTCGTCCGGACGATCCGCGCGAGGGCCGCGCGCTGGTTTTGGCATGGGCGCGGGGGCTCGCGAAAAGAGGACCGGTAGTGCGGGACTCGGCGCGTAGGCAAAGGTGTGAGCTATGAACATCCGACCCATCCGCACCAACAAAGACCACGCTCGGGCGTTGAAGGAGATTGAGCGACTCTGGAATGCGAAGCCCGGAACGCCCGCGTATGACCGCCTCGATGTGCTCGCCACGCTGGTGGAGGCGTACGAGCGAACGCATTTCCCGGTTCCGGCTCTCGACCCGGTTGAGGCGATCCTCTTTCGCATGGAACAGCAAGGTCTCACACGAAGGGATCTGGAGCCGCTGATCGGCAGCCGGGCTCGGGTCTCAGAAGTTCTGAATCACAAACGAGACCTTACATTGCCGATGATCCGGGCCCTGCACCGCAAGCTCGGAATCCCCGCCGAGTCGCTCATCGTTCCAGGACGTGCCGGGTAGTCCGCGTTGGTCGGTTTCAACGCAAGTGGTTGCTTCGAGACAAAAGGGTCTTCTACCTAAGCATGACGTGTGTGCACCTTGCGAAATCTCAGCAGCGCGCATCCGAGCATCTTTGACCGGCTTGCCGAGCTTGAGCAGATGTTTCAGCGCGCTGGTGCCTGAGCGGAGCCATGGACGCGCACCAGGTGCTCGATGTCATTGCCTGCGTGGGGCATCTTGCGTTCGCCGCTTTTGCGCTTTCGCGCTTTCAGAAGAGTCCGCTCGCCTTTCCGCTGGCGCTCTTGTTCCTGGACGCATTTGCGTGGAACTTTGCCGATCTCGCCTACGAGCTCTCTGGCGCCATCGAGTGGCACCTCATCGACCGTTTCTTTTCGAGCTTCATGCCGGCGCTGATGTTGCACTTGATTGTGGTGTTCGTGGGCAAGACTCGGGCTCTCAGGTGGACGGTGCGGGCTGCCTACGTCGCATCGCTGGCGCTGTCAGCCATGCTCCTCAAGCCTTGGTGGATGTTTCTGGGCATCGTCAGCCTTCTCATCATGTGCTTGTGCATCACGTTGGTGGTGAAGCATCGAGTAACCAGTAACGATCCCGAAGAACGGTCGCGCGCGGATTTGATGTTGCTCGCGGTTGCACTCGGAACAGCGCTGGGTACCACGGACCTCTGGCACAACGAGGTGGGTTTTTTCGTGCCTCGGCTGTCCAACCTGGGCATCCTGATCGGCCTCGCCATGATGGCCGTGGCCGCGCTGCGTCTGCGCCTCTTGGGCCGCGAGGTGCGGCCGGCTCTGGCACTCTACGCGCTCCTCGGCGGGGCGCTATGGGTCACCGCCTACCTGGCCGCAGTGAGGTGGTTCGAGCCGCACCAGGGCGTCTACGTGCTGTCGGTCGCGACTGCGTTGGCGTTTGGCATTGCAGTGGTGCGCGAGGCCCGACGAGCGCAATCCGTGGCGCGCGAGCGGGTACAGCGACTCGCCGTGCTGGGTCGCTTTTCCGACCAGCTGGCGCACGATCTGAGAAATCCCCTGGCGGCGCTCAAAGGCGCGCTGCAGTTTCTGGCCGTCGAGCGCGAGCAAGG
>DASXTY010000283.1:0-4615 GCA_036505155.1 Polyangiaceae bacterium
TCAGACCGCCGCTGCATCCGCCGCCGCTGGCACCGCACATCCCGGCGCTGCACTGCTGGGTGCCAGTGCACACCGCGGTACCCCCCGAGCAAGCACCGCAGTGATTCGGGTCGCTCTGTAGATCCACACAGGTACCGCCGCAGTCGGTAAGCCCGGGCCGGCACACGCAGTTATTGGCGATGCACGCCTCCCTGTCGCCGCAGGTATTCCCGCAGGTTCCGCAATTGTTGGGATCGTGGCTCAGGTCGACACAGCCTGCGCCGGCACAGGTCGTGCCTCCACTCGTGCACTCGCAGCGGCCGGCTACACAACTTTCAGATGCCGGATTGCACCCGTCGCCGCAGGCCCCGCAGTTGTCGATGTTGGTGAGGACGTCCACGCATCCTGCGCCACAATCCCTCTGCCCGATCGGGCACATCACCGGTCCCCCGCACTGACCTGCGTTGCACGCAGAGCCCGCGCAGTTGGCATTGGTCAGACACTCTACGCAGCGATTTGCGCTGCAGTACGGAGTCGGGATGGCGCAATTGGCGTCGGTCAGGCACTCGACGCACTGGTGAGTCGTGGTGTTACAGGCCGGTCCGCCCTGAGCACCCGCGCAGTTGGCATCGCCCAAGCATTCGACGCAAATCTGCAGCGTCGTGTCACAATACGGCGTGGGCACGGCACAGTTGGCGGAGCTGGTACAGGTTGTGACGCAACGATTCGAGGCAGGGTCGCAGGCCAGGGTCGGGCTGCCACAATTGGCTCTTGCCAGACATTGGACACAAGTGCCGGTCGTGGTTTTGCAGTAAGGCGTCCCGCTGGCGCCGACGCAATTGGCGTCAGTGGCGCAAGCCACGCAGGTGTGAGTGACCGGGCTGCACACCGGCCCTCCCGCACCCGCCATGCAGTTGGCATCGCCCAAGCATTCGACGCACACCCCGGCGTTGCAGTACGGGGTTGGAGCCGCGCAGGTCGCCGAGGACGCACAGGCCGTTCCAGCGCCGCCAACGCCGGCTGGCAGACCACCAACGCCGATGGGGACGCCGCCTGTACCCGCTTGCCCGAAACCACCGGTGCCACCCGCGTTGAGTGCAATGTTGCTTCCCTGGTTCGAGGATCCGCAACCGCCCATCCCTGCGGCAAGCGCCGCGAGCGCGACGACGCCAACCATAAGGAAACGTATTTTTTTCATCCTATTTTCCCATTTTTCCCGGTGTTCCCGTTACGAGGAGCCGCTGATGTCCGTGCTGTTCCGCACCAACCCGGAAAGTAACCTCAAGCGATGTCGGGCAGGCACGAGCGAGCGCGGCCGCTTTTGGTGCCTGGACTCACGCGGACCGGTTACTAACTTGTTGTGGAGTATCACCGCGGTGAGAACAGCATCGCGGCCTCCGAACTACTGCTTACGCCCGAGCCGAACGGCCCCGTGGCCACTCCCCTTCAGCTCACCGAATCGCGGTATGGCCGCGTTCGGAACGTCGTGAAGATCGACACCAGCGCCAGCTGTAGCGATCGTGCCAACCGTCCTGGCCTGGCGCGTCTCTCAGGGCGCATGCTGTTTGAGAAAAGCCCGCGGAGACATTCCCGTCGAGCGCTTGAACACGGCAGAGAAATGTTGGGGAGAGGGGTAGCCCACGGCGTACCCCACCTGCTTCACGCTGAGCTCACCGCTGCGCAAGAGCTCCTGTGCTTTGCTCACGCGCACCGCGCGGACGTAAGCCGCCGGCGTGAAGCCGGTGTGCCGATGAAACAGGCGGCTGAAGTGGAATGGGCTTAAACCGGCGGCTTCGGCCAGCCGCTCGAGAACCAGCGATTCATTGAGGCGCTCTCGGATCAAGCGCTGCGCGCGGCCGATCGCGGCCCGCGTCGTGTCGCTCCGCATTTGGACCCCTGCCAGCGCTCCTTCAGCGAGCGCAAAGAGCCGCCAGAGGAGGGCAGCCGCGTCGTGCAGCTCCGGCGCTCGGCCCGACTTCACGCGTGAGAAAAGATCCTCGACCACGGGCGCCGCTTCGAAGCACCCCGGCACGTGCGTCACCTCCGACAAACTCGTCGCCGACCACAGCGACCGCACCCACGCGCCGTCGTACTCGATCCAGCGGCCCTCCCAAAGACCCGCGCCCGGATCCGTCCCATAACCATACCCTCGATCCTTGCGCGTGAGCCACAGCGATCCTGCCGTCGCGCGCGAGTGCTTACCCGCGATGTCCCCCAGGGCCGCGCCGCGAATCGTATAGATCAGGTGCTCGACGGTGTGGCCTCGGGAACGCGCGAGCTCGAAATCCGGACCGGCGACGAAATGACCCACCGAGACGATCGCCAGCCGCGCGGCGTCGTCGGGGCGGAGCGAGGGATAGCGCACGAAAAAAGTCTGGAAAGTCTTCATGGGGTGTGGAGAGCGAGTGATTCAGACGAAGAGGGTCGAGGCCCCAAATAGCAAAGAGGGCAAATAGCAAGAATCATTAACTTTATAGCAAGCCTTTTTAGCTCGTGAACGGTGCGCGCGCAACACCCGCGCGCTAGAGTCTTCGGTCATGGAGGCCCGAACGCTCACCAGCAAAGATCCGGGGCGGCAGTTCGAAGACGAGGGCTACGTCGTGGTGCGGTCACTCTTCTCAGCCGCGGAAGTCGCCGCCATAGGCGAGCACTTCATGCAGGTCCGGGCTGAGGGGCCCAAACCCGGCGACATGGGGGGCGATCCGGGAGCAGGCGCCGCCGATCCGCTGAACCGCTTCGCACGCATGCTCAACATGCACGACTGGGACCAGACATCGCTGGAGCTCCAGCGCGACGAGCGCTTCGCCAAGACAGCGTCGCGATTGATCGGTGATGACGTCGCGCTGTGCCAGACCATGCTCTACTTCAAACCGCCCGGAGCTCGCGGTCAGGCGCTGCACCAGGACCATCAATACTTGCGTCGATACCCGGTGATCGCGGCGTGGCTCGCCCTGGACGACTGCGACCAAGACAATGGGCAGATGGTCGTGATCCCCGGCTCGCATCGTGCTGGAATCCTGCCTGTCCGGCCCGCCGACACCCAGATTTCCTTCACCGACGGAGAGTCACTGATCCCAGAAGGTTCTGCGCCGTGCGGCCTCGCCATGCAGGCAGGGGACGCCTTGTTCTTCGGTGGCTTCACCATCCACGGCTCCTTCCCCAATTGCACCGCGGATCGATTTCGTCGTGCCTTCATCGTGCATTACTACGGCGCGCACACCCGCGAGCTGCCCTACGATCCGCGCACCATGATGAGCGAGCTCGCCGGCGCGGCTTAACGCGGCGTAAGTAGTAAAGAGCACCCCCAGCGGCGTCTTTATTTACGCGTAGCTTCCTGTGACTTCTCCACGGTTGCTGCGTTTTCCGCAGCTACCGTCACTCGTGGGGCCGGACCCGAGCCCTTCACCACGGCGCGCACGCGGCGCGGTAATCGAATCACGAAGCTGGTGGTATATCCCTGGCGTTGCTGGAGGCTGATGGAGCCGCGATGCGCTTCTGCGATGCACCGGCACAAATACAGACCTAAAGCGATTCTTCTGGCCGCTTGCTTACGCCTGCCTGGCAGGTACCGGTCGAAGAGGTGAGGACGCAAGACACGGGGAATCAGGAGCCCGGTGTTGGAAACGCAGATCTCGATGGTCTCCTCGATGCGCGCGTCTATATGGACGCGACCCCCGGGCAAAGTGTTGGTGAGCGAGTTCTGGATCAGGTTTTCCAGAGCCCGGCGAAGCAATTCGCGGTCTGCTTCGACGTACAGACCAGTGGCGACTTCGTGCGAGGATTGAACGCGGCGCGTACAGGCTTCCCAGGTGCTCGCACGCACCATTTCTTCCACCAGCTCGGCCAAGTCGAACCGACGGATATCCAGGGCCAAGCCGACTTGTTCGCTTTCGAAGATGGTGAGCATATCGTCGACGCAGCCTGACGACTTACGGCAAGCGTCCATTGCGTCCCTCAATGCGGCGCACACTTCACGCGAATCCGGGCCCAGCGCGCGCAGGGCAAATTCCAAATTCGCGTGGATGACGGTGGACGGGTTTCGAAGGCCGTGCGCCAATAGCTCGACGCGCTGCGCAACCAACTCGAGCGAGCGTTTGAGCTGCTGGTTTTGTCGGTTCAACTCGTCCAATCGCTGCTTGTGGCTCAATAGGGCGCGGACTCTGGCTCTCAGCTGAACCGGGTCTACCGGTTCCGGGATGACGTCATCCACGAGAGTAGAGAGCTCCACCATCTGGTCGGCGTCAGTGCCCATCCGAGTGACGAGCAGCAGCAATCCGCTGTGCTCGCCAAACTTTCGCAAAGAGGCCGCAAGCCGAGCTGGGGAGGATCCCCGTTCAGGCCAGGCGTGCACCACCAAGTCGGCGGAGTCCATTCGGAGCAGCCCGAGGGCAGCCGCCTCAGAGCGCGCCGTGACTACTTGGTGCCCAAGAGGAAGCAACGCGCCAAGCAGCATTCTTTGACGGAGGCCGGCCAAGCGCCGACAAGCAAGCGGTAAGACATGGCTCCGGAAGTGAGAACGGAGAGCAACTTTTGTGCCGAAGGGGGCGATTTTGTAAGTGCCTGAAATCATTGGGTTCCGCCTTTCGGCCCATTGGCCGGATTGCCCGTTTTTGGACAATCGCTGGTCGGATCCGAC
>DASXTY010000284.1:0-3024 GCA_036505155.1 Polyangiaceae bacterium
GCTCTGCTCTGCTCTGCTCTGCTCTGCTCTGCTCTGCTCTGCTCTGCTCTGCTCTGCTCTGCTCTGCTCTGCTCTGCTCTGCTCTGCTCTGCTCTGCTCTGCTCTGCTCTGCTCGCGTGTTGCATCGGTCAGGCCCTTTCCACGTAGACCTAGGGTTCCATACTCTCTTCCCCACGAGTGTGTCTAGGGGCTGGGCGCGTTGCTATCGCTTCGGGTCAAATTGGTGTCAAGCATTAAATTTCCGGATCCGGAAAATGTTTCCTGGGTGTTACGCACCGCACGCCGCCAGCGGACGACCGGCGCGAGCAAATTACATGCCCGCTGACCACTTGCCGCTTTTTCGTTGTGATTACACCTCGTTTCGATGCGATGAGTTGGTCATTTTCGGACCAAATGCCACAAAAGGTTCACAGCGATGGAGCGTCGCGTGCGCAAAAGGTAGCGCTTCCGTCTCAGATCGGGACGTGGGCTGTGCCCCTTGAAAAATTGCGTCCGGCTGCCGTCGTTCTCGCGCCCCCTCCAATCCTCTCTTATTTCTTCGCGCACCCTTGGAGCGAAAACCCCGGGTCCCGGTTCAGGCTAACGAGGGGCTTGGTCGGCTGTGCTCGGCTCCGGAGCAATGCGAGAATGCGCCTCGTCGGCGTGCAACGAGTCCGGGAAGTTTTCCAGCAGCAGCTCCCACGCCCGTCGCTCTTCCGCAAGTCGGGAAAGGCGCCCCAAAGCGCGAGCGCGGCCGACCATGGCTTCTTCGCGCAGCGGGCCCCCTTGCGCGAGATAAGCGTCGAACTGCTCCAGGGCGCCAGCCGGATTGCCGAGCTGCTGCAGGAACAGCCTTCCCAGGGCGACGCGAGACACCTGCTGTTCCGGGCTCATCGGGTAGCGCGACTGGAGCTCGCGGAACAAGGCGGCCGCCTGCGCGGCGTTTGCGTGACGTCGAGCGGCGTTAGCGCTAGCAAAAAGGTCTGCGGCGCTGGGCGGTGCGCCGGTCTCGGGCGTCTTGTTGGTCCCCGCTGCGGCTCGAGGCAGCTCGACGATTGGAGTCGGAGGCTCGACCTGGCTGGGAGCCGACATTCTCGCTGACGAACGCTCGCCGAGCGGCAAGGGTTGTGACTGGGGCGGATCCGTGTGCGGTGCGGAGGGGACCCCCCGGGACCGCGTTGGATGACTCGCGATCCAAGCTGCAGCCGCTGCGCCTCCGATCGCGAGCACTGCGGCTCCTGCGACCAGAGGCCGGAATCTTCGAGGGCTGCGACGCACGCCACGGGTCACGTGACGCGACGGGTCGGCAAACCGTTCGGCCATGCGCTCCACCAGCCCAAGATCGCGCGCTTGCGGCTCGGCATCGCTCAGGAGCTCGGAGGCAAGCTCCCGCTCCAGCTGACAGGCTCGGCAAACCTCCAAATGCGCTTCCAGAAGCTGGCGCTGCTCGGACCCCAATTGACCGGCGCGCGCCCTATCCAAAAGATCTTCGGGGCAAAGCTGCACTTCTTTCATGCCGATGCCTCCTTGAGCTCGCCGAGCTCTTCGTCGTTCAGGATGCGACGGCGCAAGGCGGTTTTTGCCAGCCGCAACCGACTCCGCACGGTGTTTTTAGGGGCGTGTGTAGCGCCCGCGATTTCGTCCACGGTGTAGCCGAGCGCGTGTCGGAGCAAAAGTGCTTCGGCCTGCTCCCGGGGTAGCTCTGCGAGCACCTGTCGAAGCAACGCTCTTCTTCGCAGGGCCCGAACCTGGTCGAAGTGCGAGCTTGTACCGGGAGCCGACTCCCGGAGCTGTACCAGGGCGCGATCGGCGGTGCGGAAGCGCTTGCGCGCGTCCAGCGTCCTCTGCAACGCGATCCGACATGCATAGTGGAGGACCGTGCATTCCCAGCGAAAGCTGTGAAGTGCTACGAGGAACGCCGCCAGCGAGTCTTGCAACAAGTCCTCGACATCGGGATGATGGGGACCGAGGCTCATGCGGATCACCGCCAACATGGCGGGCCCCACTCGCCGCACTAGCTCGGACCGTGCGCCCGGCTCATGCGCCAGGGCTGCGCGCGCCATGGGCGCCAGCTGATCGGAAATCGAGCCCGCCAACCCGATCGAGTGTGTCACGGGCTCATGTCGAGGTCCAGGCTCGATGTCTTGAGGCCAAGCGAGTTGGTACGACAACGAAGTCACTGGATGATAGGGGTAGGCAGCGAACAGCGGCCCAGGATGCAGAGCAAGGTGGTGTCACAACAGTCGGCGGGCGTGACGCACGCTTCGTCCAGGTTGGAGCAAGTGCTCACTGGGGGAGGGACACAGTTGAGAATCGGCGTGCCGCTCGTATCCCGTCCCGTTTCTCGGCAAAACCCGGCGCAACAATCCGCGCCCGACTCGCAGCTCGCGCCCTCCTGCCGGCAGGGATCCAGGGAAGCAAACGGACGAAGGCTCCCCGACTGCTCCTCTTGCCCGGTAAGATAGAAGGCCGGGTGGCTGGGGTCCGCCTTGGTGGTGTGATCGATGTCGATGGCTGCGACCCAGATCTTTCTGCGAGTGGTGGTGGTCGTGGGGCCGAGCACGTTGCCGTAGGTTCGGCGGCTGGTGAACATCACCCAGTAGTAGCCGCCGATGGGGCGCGGCAGCACGGTGGGCATGAAGTTTTTTTGACCATCCACAGATAATCCGTAAGGGAGCGCAAAACTTCCGTCTTCTGCGTAGCCGTTGAGCGCGCCAATGGTCTTGACCTCGCCGGTTGCGACCTCCACCAAGCGCAGCTCCGCCGCCGCAAAGCTACGGAACTCGCCGCCCTCGTGGTAAACAACAGCCTGGGAGTCCGGCAGAAAACTGGGCCAGGCGAGGATCTTGCTCGGGTGCTGGGTGAGCTCTCTCAGATTGGAAAATGCCGGAGGGCTTTGGCTGTCATCGTAATCCATGATGCCGAGGTGTCCGGTTCCGATATCGGAGTTGTTGAATGCGATGTGTTTGCCGTCGGGTGAAAAACTCGGCGTTTGCGCGTATTTCACCGGGATGTTGGCAGACGGGACAATCACCTGCGCGGTGA
>DASXTY010000285.1:0-2883 GCA_036505155.1 Polyangiaceae bacterium
AACCGAATATGCGGAGCAAATCGAGCGGGTCGCCGGGACCAACCAGCAAATTTGGGGCGAGGTCCTCAGCGCCTGTGCTCAAGCGCTGGGCAATGAGCAATTGTCGTTGGAAGTCAGAAACCAGCTCATGCTGCGGGTTGGTCGCTGGTATCTCGAAAAGGTCGTGCGCCCCGACCTCGCCCTGCCTTGTTTTCACAGCGTGATTGCCGCAGATCCAGCCAATGGTGAGGCGCTCTCCGGATTGGCGCACATTTACCGGCGGGCTCAGCAGTGGAAGGAGCTGGTCGGCATCCTGTCACGGTGGGCAGATGCAGCTAAGACTCCAGCGCACGCGCGGGATCTGCGCGCCGAATCCGCAGACTTGATGGCTCAACGACTGAACGACGTCAACGGGGCCCGGGACTTGTATGAACGGATCGTCCAAGAGGATCCCGGGCACGCGTCCGCTTGCGAGGCGCTCGGCAAGATCTACCAAAGCACTCGCAACGTCGAGGGCTACGCGAAGCTCTTAGAAAGACGGGCGGAGGCCTTGCGCGGCGAAGAGAAGCTCCGAGTGCTCTGCCAGCTCGGGGAAGTCTACGAGGATCACCTCAAGGACGACAGCGAGGCCGTGCGGTGTTACCGCCGCGCGTTGTCCATCGAGCCCAAGCACCTGGACGCCTTGCGGGCCTTGGATCGGGTGTATTCGCGGACCGCGCGTTATCAAGATCTATTGGAAAACATCCGCGCCCAAATAGAGGTCGCGGCTACCCCGCGCCAGAAGATCGCACTGTTCGAGCGGATAGCCGGTATTTACGACGAGGAGTTTCTCGATCATCAGCAAGCCGCCCAAGCTTGGGAGGAGGTACTGCGATTCGACAGTGCCCATCAACCGGCTCTGACCGCCCTGATCCGGCATTATCGCGCGCTCGATCGCTGGGAGGAAGTGGGTTCGGTGTATGCCCGGCTGCTCAAGCTGGTCACTGACCCCGGGCATCGCGTGGAGCTGGCAATTGCTTGCGGTCGCGTGTTCGCAGAACAATTGAACTCGCCCGAACGGGCAGAGGCGGCGTACGAGATGGTGCTGCAGGTCGACCCGGAACACGGCGGCGCTCTGGAAGCTCTCGCCCGCTTACGCGAGACCGCGGGCGATGCCGATGCGGCCTTAAAAGCCATCGAGGCGCTCGCAGTCCGGGCGGCTACTCCCGAAGCAAAAGCGGAGCAACTGGTGCGCGCTGCCAAGCTGTTCGAAGCCCGCCGCGATTTGGACTCGGCCATCGAGCGCTACAAGCGCGCCCTGGATGCGAGCCCGAAGCAGCTCAGCATCGCCACCGCGCTCCGCGAAGCGTATGTGGCACGCGGTGACATCAATGCCGCCGTGAAGCTCATCGGTTGGGAAATCGATCAAACTGAAGGCGACCGAGCCAAGGGCAAGCTGGCCGGAGAAATGGCGGTCTTACTCTATTCGCGGCTACAAGACGCCAAGCGCGCCGAAGAAGCCGGACGTCGTGCGGTGGCGCTCGACCCGACCAATGTGGGGGGGCGGACGGTGCTGGGAGATGTGTCGTTTGACGCTCAGAAGTTCCTGGAAGCAGCAGTCAACTACGAGGTGGTAGCCGACCGGGCGGACAGTTTGCCGAAAGAAGAAGCCACACGAGTGCTGGTGCGATACGTGGATGCGCTCAGCCAATCCGGTTCTAGCGACAAGGCGCTGGCGCCGGTGGCCACCTTACTGCGCATCGCCCCCGAGGACATCAAAGCCCTGGAACACGTCGCGCGGGTCACCTATGAGCACGGCGCTCCCAAACGCGCGGCGGAGCTCTATAAAGAGCTGCTCGCGCGAGCTAGCTCGTTGAGCGACAGCGATCGCGGAGTGGCGTTGTACCGCCGCGGCGAGTCGCTGCGCCGGTCGGGCGACGCAAAAGACGCGATCGAGCCCCTGGAAGAGGCCTCCGACCTGGATCCAAGCAGCGCGGAACCCCTGATTTCGCTGGCCAAGGCGTTCGAAGAGCTGGGACGCTGGGACCAGGTGGTCAAGGTCAAGAATCGCCACATGGACCTTGCACAGGGAGAAACCCGAGTTCAGCTGCTTATGGAAATCGGTGACATTTACGCGAGCAAGCTCAAGGACCGCACCCAAGCGACCAAGAGCTACGTGATTGCCCTGGATGAACGGCCGGAAGACCGCAGGCTCCTGGCGAAGCTGATGCAGCTTTACAGCGAAGAGAAGGACTGGAACCGACTCATCGAGGTGGTGGTGCGACTGGCCAGCTTCGTCGAAGATCCGGTCCAAAAGGTCAAGTACCTGCACACGGCCGCCAACCTGAGCGCGAAGCAAATGAACGACCCCGAGCGCGCGATGGACTTCTACAATCAGGTGCTGGAGCTCGACCCGGACATGGATCGAGCGCTGACCGAAGCCATCGAGCTCGAGCAAGGGCGCAATAACCACGCCGGCGTGGAAAAGCTCTTGCAGCGACAGATCGAGCTCGCCAAGCGTCGCACCGACGAAAAACTGCAACTATCGACCTTCACCGCGCTCGGGCAGCTCTACGAGAAATTGGGTTCGACCGATAAGGCCATCGACGCCTACGAAGCTGCGCAAGCGCTGGACGCCGACAATCGTGAACGCGCGCTCCAACTGAGTGAGATCTACGCCAGTGATCCCACTCGGTACCTGGACAAAGCGGTGGCTTCTCAGGCGCTCATCCTCAGACAAAATCCGTACCGGCGCGAGTCTTACAAGATGCTGCGCCGGCTGTACACCGAAACCAAACGAGCCGATGCCGCGTGGTGCCTGTGTCAGGCGCTGCACGTGCTCAAGCTCGCCGATCCGGACGAAGAGCGCTTCTACACCCGCATGCGCGCAGACACCTCGGCCGAGGCGCAGGACGTGATGAACGA
>DASXTY010000286.1:0-11059 GCA_036505155.1 Polyangiaceae bacterium
AATCCAATCCATGCGCTGTTCTCCAGATCACTCCAGAGCGCCGGGTCGTAGGCGCCACGGCTTGACACCACACCGACGCAAGCCAGCGCCGCGCCAATCCCAGCGGTAATCACCGCGCTTCCCGCCAGCACCCCGAACACGGCAGCCCTCCGATTGCCCCCATGTCTTGCCACCTCCTGCACCGAGTCGTCGAGCCTCTGCCGTTGTGTCACGCGCTCCAGCAAGCCGTAGGACAAAAGCGGCAACACAATGCCGAACACAGCGCTCATAAGCGTGCGATCGGGAGCGAGCTCGGGCGCGTGACGGCGCTCCAGCACCGCGCACAGCACTACGAAAAAAAAGGCAGCCGCCAGTGCGAACCCGCTCGGTATGACTCTGAGCCGTCGCCCCGTAACCCCAAGCCCAGCCAAAAACGCGGTCACGGTGGCACCGGTGGCTCCGCTTTTTGCGGCAAAGAGAGCCCCCAAGCGCGGACAACAATGCCTTCGACCACCGAGCTCCGAGCCACTGCCAAAGCCACGGCATCCGGGTCCGGCCCACTGATGCGCAGCTGTCCCGGCGCGCGCACCTCATCCCATTCGCAAGCGCTCACCGCGGGCTCGCGAGACAGGGCGGACGCGAGTTTGCGCGGTTCGGGCGTGCGGACGAAAAAGTAGCGCAGCGCGCTCGAGAGCAGCGCCCCCTCCGATGCTGAGTAGAGCCGTCCACGGTCGAGCACCGTCAATTTTCCCCCGAGCTTCAACGCGTCCCCGAGGCTTGCGGTGGTACACAGCACACACACGCCGCCCTGAGCAGCGAGCGCCAGTCTTTGTCGCACCATGTCGGTGTCGAGCTCGGCCAGCTCCACCAGCGGTTCGTACAGTGCCAAAAGTAAAGGCTCAGTGAGGCTCAATGCGAGAACCATCGCCAGCGACCGCCTTTCTGCATTGGTCAGCAATGCCGAGCGGCGGCCTGCCCACTTCTCGAGCTGGAAGCGTTGGAGCACTTCAACCCCGTTCGCTGGGCTCTTGCGCAGCGCCAGCGCGCTCGCGACCACATCCTTCACGCGCGAACCGATTGGCGCCGGTTCGACGGCTGTCAGGGCACCCACCCTGCGCCGAGTCTCAGGAGACCGGTAGGGATCTGAACCACGGATTGTCACCCTGCCGCGCCGAAGCCTCGAGAGCCCCGCAGCCGCCTGGATGAGCACCGACGCTCCATCGGACTGCCCCCCCAAAACCACGTGTATCCCCGGCTCTAAAGCCAGCGTCAGCTGCTCGAGCGGAGGAGCCGAAACCGCGCGAAGCTCCAGAGCGGCCACTACGATGCCCCATTAGCGAAAATGAGCTCGTCCATCAGCCACCCAAAAAACGCGGGGATACTCGGCGTGATGGGCCATATCTGACGCGCAAGATGCGGGCCCAACAGGAGACAAATCAACACGGCACCGCCGCGCTCGTTTCCGAGCCGGTCGGACCAATCCACAATCCAGGCCAGCACGGCACCCAGCAAAATCAGGTACCCGCACACACCGATCGTCATCATGAGCGCGTCGCTGAGAGGCATGGGCGGACGCGAAAGACCGACCGCCAGAGCCACCAGCGCGAGCGCCGGGATCCCGCACAACAGGGCAATGCGAAAAGCCACCGCCCAGCGGCGAGCGCTCCTACACGCGCGCGAAGGATAGCCACGCTGAGACACCAGCCAGGCGATGCCGTCATTTTCGTGCAATGCGCTGAAGTTGCGAGCCGCCGAGTAGCTGGCCATGCCCGCGACCATCCAGGACAGCCACCCAACCGCCCGAAGCGCGACCGCATCCAGCGTTTCACCCGCACCCCGCGATGACAAGACCAGCATCGTCACGGCGTAAGCAGTTACAATACCCAAAGAGGAGAGCTTAGCCAGACGCTGGCCGGTCAGCTTGCGCAAGCGCCGGTCGTAGAGCTCTACCAGCGCGCGCATCTGAACCAGCCGACGCCATCTTTTCTTAGCGGTAGGTTCGCCAGGAAGCTCGGACGTTGACGGCATTCGCTCCGACAACAAACAGACAGCCAGCGGGCCGTTCTGGCAACCCGCCTAATGCGCCGACTTTCTTTTTTTGTTCTCTCGCTCTCCTGCTGCAGCCGTCCGAGCCAGCTCCAGAGCTTGTAGAGCCGGCAAATCGTGGGCAAATAGCCGCCTTGCGCGCTCGGCCCAGGTTCCGGCGACAGGATCCCGAAGCCTTGTCAGCACCAGGGCCAATGTGTACACAGCGACCGGGTCGAAGGGGTCGAGCTCGACCGCCCTGAGCGATGCGGCACGAGCCTCCCTGAGCTCTCCCAGGGCGAGCTGAGCCACAGCGGTCCAGCTCAACGCTGACACGGCAGGGCCGTCGTTTCCCGTGACCAGGGGCGCTAGGTTGGAGACCGCGCGCTCGTATTGGCCGCCGCGGATGAAACGTCGCCCTTCCAGAACCCGGAGCTCCGGAGAATTCGGGACGCGACCTAGCCCCCGCGCCAAGACAGCGTCCGCTTCCTCGAGACGACCCAACCTGAGCAGAGACTCCGCCAAGCCCTGGTAACCGGAGGCGTCGCCGGGCGAAACTTCCACTAACCTGAGGTATTGCTCGCGCGCATCCTCCATCATGCCGGCATTGAACAGCAGCCGCGCCAAGTTCGCCCGGGATGGGGCGAAACCGGGGTCTACGCGCAGGGCGGCCCGGTAGTGTTCCGAGGCGAGATCTGCACGCTGGCTACGCTCGGCGAGTACCCCGAGCGCGTGGTGGGGCTGCGCTACGTGGGGATTGAGTCGACGGGCTCGCTCGAGAAGCTCTCGGGCTTGCGCGAAATTGCCTCGCTGCAACTCCACCAGCCCCTGGTTGGTCAGCGCATCGACGAAGTGTGGGTGATATTCGAGTGCTAGCTGGAACCGGGCGCTCGCAACGTCCAAATCGCCTTTGGCAAGGGCCTCTACCCCGTGATTATTCAGCTCCACTGCCTTGCGGGGGAGCGGAGCGGTACCCTGACAAGCAAGCCCTAGGACGGAGACCAGCCCGACCAAAATCCGGCCAAACATTGGGGGCAATTCGGCACCGGGCGCATCGGAGTTGCGCTGTGGAGCCGGCTAAGGCCGCCGAGCCTGGTGAAACGGTTGCGCGGAGCCACTCGTGCGGAGATGCTCCCGGCATGCCCAACCCGTCCACCACCGAAGCTGCACCCGAGCGGAGAGCCGCAAGATCCAAGAGCCGCAAGGTCGCTCAACGTCGCGCTCCCAAGGGCCCACGCTCCGAATTAGAGCTCGATACGCCGCGGATGCAGACCATTTGGATGCTGGCCTCCATAGCCGGCGCCACCATTCTGATGTGGGGACTCGGCCGCGCGGCGTGCAATTATCACCCGCCCCGCGAGACGCGCCGACCGCGTACGGTTTCCGCGGCCGAGCTTGCGCGCGACCCCAAAGGCGCCGCCATCGAAATGGTGCAGCGCTGGAGCACGCACGATTTTTCGGGGGCGCTAGAGCTTGCCAGCGGGCCGGTTGCAGAGGAATTGAAAAAGGAGCTTCTGGCATGTGAAGCGCGCGCCGATGCTTGCCACCGCGAGCAAGTGGCGCTTTCCAACAGCATCATCACGTCTGCAACGTTGATCCGCAAGAATCCCGAGTCCGCGACTGCGAAGGTCGCCACCATCGGTCCTGGCGGTCAAACCCACAATTATAAAGTGGAGCTCGCACCCGCGGGGCCACTTTGGAAAGTGCGCTCTCGCAAACCGGACCTAGCTCGCTGAGGTAGTTGAATCGCCTCAGGTGAGTTTCAAATCAGCGACTTCAAATCGAGCATCTCTTCGACGTCGGGCAAAAGCACCAGCTCCACGCGCCGATTCTGCTTGCGCCCGTCTTCGGTGTCGTTGCTTGAAACCGGATCGGTGTCGCCGTAGCCTGCTGCATGTAACCGCTGGGCATCCAGGCCTCCGCCCTCCTTCGACTCGACCGGTGCGATGAGGTAGAGCAGCACGCGCCGCGCGCGCATCAGCGAAAGCGCCCAATTGTCGTTGAAACGTCCCCCGCCTTTTATCGGCTTGTTGTCGGTATGGCCGGCGATCTGAAAATATCGCGCCGCGAGCTGCTTGTCGTTTCGGATGACCTCGGCCACCGCGTTCAGCACCTCCTCGCCATCGCTGCGGAGCGTGTCCTGACCCGAGGGGAAAAGCACATCCCCGGGCAGTCGGATCACCATGCGGTTGCGGCGAATTTCGACTTTCAGACCCATGTTGACCAACTTTTGAAGCTTCTTCTGCAGAATTTCGAAACGCTGTTTGATGCGCTCTAGTTGGTCTGCGCGCAGCTTGTACTCCTCGAGGGCCTGCTTCAGCTCTGAAAGGTTGGCGACCAGCTGCTGCCGTTCGGTGCCCGACTTCAAGAGCTGCTGGTTCAGGGCTGACAAGTCCACACCGGACTTCTCGAGCTGGGCCTGAAGCTCGGTCACCCGTTGTTTGACCTGGGCCAGCTCTTTCTTGGTGCGCTCATGAGCCTCGCGCTCCTCATGATACTTGTGGTCAAGCTGCCCATATTTTCCAAGCTGCGCTTGCCATTGGTCTTCGGAATAGCCACATCCTCCAATGACGACGGCCAGCAGGGCGGCGATAAGCACTATGCGCTGATACAAGGCTCTCTCTCCTAACCGGGTGTTTTGCCCATTTCTAACCTCCGGGCAATCGTGGGCAAGGTTTTCCGGATCCCCGGCTTCTAGTCAACCCCCCGAACGCCTCACCGGAGCTTGTCCCACAAGAACCTGAAGCTCAGCGCCAGCATGAACGCCGCTTGTTTGTTGTTTGCAGCGCCGCTGTGGCCACCTTCCATGTTTTCGTAGTAAAGGACGTCGTTGACCCCCATGCTGGTGAGCTTCGCGACCATCTTGCGGGCGTGTCCGGGATGCACCCGATCGTCGCGCGTGGAGGCCGTGAACAAGACCGGCGGATAGGCGACATTATCGGCGAGGTTATGATAGGGCGAAAACTTTTGGATGAATGCCCACTCTTCGGGCGCGTCCGGATCGCCGTATTCCGCCATCCAGGAGGCGCCGGCGAGGAGCTTGTGGTAGCGCCGCATGTCGAGCAGAGGCGCGGAACACACCAGGGCGCCAAACAGATCGGGCCGCCGGGTCAGCATGTTTCCAACCAAGAGGCCGCCGTTGGAACCGCCCATAGCTCCGAGATGCCGCGGTGAGGTCACGTTTCGCGAAATCAGGGCTTCGGCGACTGCGATGAAGTCTTCGTACGCGCGCGGGCGATTGGCCTTGAGCGCGGCTTGATGCCACTTGGGGCCGAACTCACCTCCCCCCCGAATGTTGGCGACCACGAGCACGCCGCCTTTCTCGAGCCAGGCCGCGCCGACGCTGGCTGTATAGCCCGGGACCCGCGGAAGCTCGAAGCCACCATAGCCCTCGAGCAGCGTGGGATTTTTGCGGTCGAGCACCAGATCACTCGGCGAAACCTGAAAATACGGAATACGCGTACCGTCCGGGGAGCGGGTTTCGAACTGCTCGACCCTGAGGCCGTCTGCACGAAAAAATTCCGGAAGCTGCTTGAGCTTTTCGGGCTGAAGATTACCGACCGCGCCCAAAAAAAGGCTGCTGGGCGTGAGAAAGTCCGAGACCATGAGGAAGTAATCGTCGGACTCGTCGCGGTCGATGGCCCAGGCGTTGACATTGCCGAAGTCCGGTATTTCCGGCAATGGCTCGCGCTTCCAGCCGTCCCGCTCTTGGTCATGGGTGAGCAGGTAAGCGCGACTTTTTACATTGTCGAGCACGCTCAACAAGATGTGGTGGAGCGTCGGACTGAAGCCGGCCAGCGAAGTGCGCTCGCTCGGCTCGAACAACACGTGCAGGCGCCGTTCGCCCGCAAGGTAGCGCTCGAAGTCGGCGGCGAGGAGCGAGCCGGCAAGATAGCGCGCGCTTCCGACATGCCAGTCGCTCCGGAGCTGGAGCAGCAACCATTCTCGGTGCACCGACATGTTGGCGTCGTCCGGCTTGTCGATTTTGACCAGGTCGGCGCCGCGACGCAGGTACGTTTCGCTGGTGTAGAAGGTCAAGCCACGATGCACGAAATTGCGCTCGAAACCGGGGGTGTCGTCGTGATCGGCGTAAACCGAAACATCGTCGAGGCTCCCTTCGAAAACGGTTTCGGCATGCGAAAGCGGTGTGCCCCGCTTCCATTGCTTAGCAATCCGCGGGTAGCCGGAGCTGGTCATTGACCTCGGGCCGAAATCAGTGCCTACGAACACCGTATCTAAATCAACCCAGCGGATATGGTTCTTGCTCTCGTCCAGCGTGAAACCTCCATCCACGAAGCGACGCGCTTCGATATCGTATTCGCGTACGACGGTGGCGTCCGCGCCACCGCGCGAAAGCGAGATCAAAGCTTGGCGGTAGTCCGGCTTCAGGCAGGCCGCACCCTTGAATACCCAGTTTTCTGCCTCCGCGTCGGCCAGTGCATCCAGGTCGAGCACCACCTCCCATTCTGGCTCATTCCGCTTGTATTCGTCGAGCGTTGTGCGGCGCCAGATGCCACGCTCGTGTTGCCGGTCGCGCCAGAAATTATAATAGTAGTTGCCGAGCTTGCTCACCAGAGGAATTCGCTCCTCGGAATCGAAGATGGCACGCAGCCGTTCGTTCAAGACCGCGAAGGCTTTGCCTTCAGCGAGCTGAGCGGTGCTCTCCGCATTTCGGGCGCGCACCCACTGCATGGCTTCCTTTCCGGAGAGCTCCTCGAGCCACAGACGGTCGTCCTCGCCGTTGGGCTGAGCTCCAATTTTCGTACCCTGGCTCGTAGAATCGTGGGCGCGCATTGGGTGAGACAGGTCAATGCTTATTCATCGCGGAATCGTCCGCAAGCTCAGGCTGCGCCGTTGAAACGTTCAACCGCATAAGTTACGAGCTCTTCGCTCTTACCCTTTACTTCGACCGGCGGCATCTCCCGCACCTCAAAACGCTCGTCCAGCGACGCCCGTATCGCGTCGCTGACCAGAAGATTGGTGCCGAACCGGCGGGTAAGACCTTCGATTCGAGACGCGGTATTCACCACGTCACCGATCACGGTGTATTCGACCAGCGCGGAGCTGCCGATGACCCCCGCGACCACCGAACCGCCGTGGATGCCGATGCACGCGCGCAGGGGCGGATGCCCGCCTACCTCGAGCTCCGCGTTGTAAGCGTCGAGCGCGGACAGCACCGCCAGGCCCGCGCGGACGGCATCCATCGCTTGCCACGGGTTCGGATCGGGTGCCCCAAAAATTGCCATCAGACCGTCCCCCATGAACTTGGTCAAGTGTCCGTTGTGATCGGCGATGGCACGAGACGCCACCTTGAAATAGCCATTGAGGATCTCCACCACCCGCTCGGCCGGGAGCTTTTCGCTCATCGCGGTGAAGCCGGCGAGGTCGGCAAATAGCACGGTTACGTCGCGGTGCTCGCCGCGGATTGCCACGCCGCGCTGGATGACGTCTTCGACCACGTTGCGCGGCACGAAATGCTGGAAGGCTTGTTGCAGGTGCTCGAGCTGTTGCTCGCCCGACTCGAAGGCCTGCTCCAGGCGCTGGATGCGGCGCTGCTGGCGAGCGAGTAGCACCGCAGCGGCTGCAACCACAAGGCCGAGTGCGAATGCGGCAACCAGAACCGCGTTCACGGGCAATCGAGGACCACCGTGAGGCGCGCCATGGCGTTGGAGAGCGCGGTGATGGCGACGAACTCGACCAGCTCTTCATCCCTGATTTCCGCTGCGAGACCGCGTATTTTCGCCTGGATCGCCGCCGGCACATAGCGCGTGGTCTCTCGAGCGATCGGCACGAGCTTAGCTTCGAGGGGCGTCAGACCGCGCGAGTGCAAACGCTGTAGTACCTCGTTGAACTCGTCTTCGATGATTCCTTCCTCTGCGATCAGTGTTCGGCAGCCGGCCTCACAGGTCGTGCACTGAAGCGCGCGTGCGACCACGGCCCAAAGCAGTAACTTGGTTCGGCGCGGCAGGATTTTCGATTGTAGCGACTCGGTTAGAGCGCGATACAAGAGCGATGCCAGGGGCAAGCCGTCCAGATGTCTGAACAGCGCGGACATCGGCGGAGTAGCGATGGCGTGAGCCGGCAAGGGCTGCGGCGGTATCTGCCGGCGATGTTTGCGTCCCTCGAGCTCGAGCACGACGCGAAACATGGGTGAGAACCATCGACCCACCAGCTTCTCCGTGGGACTTGGCGGAACCGCCACCAGGGTCGCGATGCGGGTGGCGAGCACGCAATACGTTGCGTAGGTGGCAATTTCGGCCGCTTCTTGCGAGGTAACACCGGCGTTGGTCAAGGCGGCGGCTTCAGCGCGACCCGGCCGAGGGCTGGCCCGCGCGACCAGGCGGGCGAACTCGAGTGCAAGCCGATGTTGCTCCGGGAGGTCGGACTGCTGGAAATCGGTTTCGAGCTGCCGGATTCGCGTCTCACTCTGACCGGTGAGGCGCAAATAGGTGCGGGCGTTGCCATAGCAATACCGGCACGAGCTATCCTGGCTGACGACGAGCAGGATCAAATCAGCGAGACGATGGGAGATATACGCGAACTGTGGCCAGCGGAAGCGCATCATCATGCGGACGGCCCAGGGGCAAGCTGCGAAACGGCTCATGAAGGGCGGAACGCCGCCAAACTCGGCTTTGGCTTGGCGCGCGAGCTCCGGATCGAGCGGCGGGGGCACGGCGCGCGCCGAGATGGGCTCCGACCATTCAATCTCGTCGAGCAGCGGTGGCTGGTGCATACGCCACCGGAGTATACGTGGCACAAGACTGTGGCGGGTATCCTAAGCTCGTGGGATGTCGGTTGACCGGATGGAAGCGGGGCGGGGTTGTCAAACTCGTTGGACAAAAGCAGCCAAAGCCGCGGCCGCTCAAGCCGACCGAGACGGTAACTATCGAATACCGGTCATTGAGCAGCAGCCGGGGGCAATGCGCTATGTGCCGGCTGTTGCGCGGGGCGCTCGGCGCAAAGCATCCGGCCTTAGGTCTAAGATGGGTTTACCTTGAAGCCCTTCAAGCGTGTTGGTAGCTCAATGCGGGCGGCAGCTTCCACGGCTGCTTTCTTAGAAGCCGTCAAAGGCGCCGCCAACTTCCGCTTGATGTAAAGGGTTCGGGTGGTCTCGTTCACTACGAGCTCGAAGCGCTCGGAGAGCACGCCTCGAATATAGTCGCGCATTGGACGCAAGCCGGCGGCCTCGATCTCGGCGTCTTCGTCATCGTACATGGGGACTAGTCCTTTCGCGGTGTAGCAGTTTGGTTTCCCTGGTTACTTGGTGTCGTTGTCATCCTTGCTGGAGCCTCGAACAGCGGCAGAGAGTTGTCCCAACATGTGCAAGAATAGGAACCATAGGGACAAGGTGGCCGGGATTGCGGACAGCGCGAGCGGCGTGACCGCCAGCGGGACAGACATTTCGTCGCCATGCCCCCAAAAGCCGTCGTGAGCGCGCCACTCCGTGTTTTGTATGCTCTGTTCTGATTGTTTGACCATCTCCGCTTGTTTGAAGATCGAATCATCGAGCGCGCGCTGCTTTTCCGCTAGAGCCTTCTTGTCTGCTTCGTACTGACTATGGGCTCCAAGGGCGAACCAAACTGCGTTTCGTACACGCCGGTCTTAGGGTTAACTCCCATGTACATGCGGGCGTCAAAGCCATATCGCTCCATCTGCCCGGACAGGGAATCGCTTCCTAATTTGCGCAATCTCGACTCCGTACGCGGCTTCCAGCTGAGCACCTTCTTGGACGATTCCGGCGAACGCCGTCATCACCATCGGGTACCCGACCGCGCCTTCCTTACTTCCGGACGGCAGTTGGCACTGGGCCATGCTGTCCAGGTCTTTGAAAAGGTAACCTTCGACATATCTCGTTAGAAATTCACGAATCTTCATTATTCGAAGAGTACCATGCTTGTAGGGGACCCCGGGATTGCCGAAAGCGCGACCGCGCCGGAACGGCGCATTCCGTGAAGGAAGGAGCCTGGCGTTACCATCCTCGCCAACTTCCTGACCCGAGGGTGCGATACGCTCTCGGAGATGGGAAAACCCTGGTCTGGGCGGCCACGGTCAACGATGGATCGAGGGTACTTCTGGGGTGGAGCAGGTGGCGTCGCATCTCATGCTGCTGTCTTTACCGCTGTCTTCCAGTGAACTCAGCGCGATGGTGAGAAGTGGGACTCAGTGGGTCTTCGTCACCAGTGAAGGAATCGGTTTCATCTCCGACGCGCCATTGGGTGCGTTCCACGCGTTTCGTCCAACGCTGGAGCCATTTCGCGATGTAAAAGGCGAAAACGGATTGCTCTTGGGGCTCCGATCGAACGGAACCCTGTTGGAAAGTCTCGATGTGGGGTTATCGTGGCAGCCAGCACCGCTTGCGACACCCCCACCAGGCCCGCACGTGGTGGGGGTCGCGGTAAGCCCCGACGGTTCAGCCCTGGCGCTCGGAGCGCCCGAGCAGTTGTGGTGGAGCCCCGCTTTGGCGCAAAACTGGCGGCTTCTAGCCATCCCCCCTGTCGGCGCGAGCAGAATCAAGGCCGAGGACCAGAAGTTTATGGTCGAGGGCGCGTTATCAACCTTCGCAGTCGAAGCGGGCGGAACGTTTCACGCGGTGCAGGTCCCGCAGCCTGTAGCGCACATTGAACCGAGTCGGGTAGCCCTCGAGAAGCCACCGGCTGCCAGCCGGACGAGGGAAACGGGCCGGTAACCGACCGCAGCTATGCTGCCTTCACGGGCCGATGGTGCAAAACCAGCAAAGTGTCGGCTTGCAGCGCCAGCTCGGCGTACGTCCGGCCCTCGTCGTCGCTGAACTCGACTTCGAAAACCTCGTCAGCGAGCCGCTCGACTACGGTGCCAACCTGGCCGCGCACCAAGCCATGCTCGGGGACGTCGACCAGAAGAGCGACTACGTCGAGAATAGAGACAGAATTCGCTGCCATCACCGAAGCTCAGAGCACATAGCAGGTTGTGAATCGCGGGAAGTCTTCACCATGGCGAATTATCCAGGCGCTTCGAACCAGCGCCGTGCCCTTCGGGCCGGATACTGGCAAGTCTAGAGCGTACCGAGCCCCGAAGC
>DASXTY010000287.1:0-6870 GCA_036505155.1 Polyangiaceae bacterium
TTGCCTTTTTGTGGAACCTGCCGATGCGAGCATCGGCAAGGCCTTGATCTCATAGAAGGGCGCTTAACGATCGGGCGACAACGTCGACCCGGGTGCGACCTTGTAGGGGAAAGCGGGCCCGAAACTCGGCGGCGCCGGCCAATCCTGACCCGGCCTGATACCGGCGGAGCCACGATTTCGATTTGCCTCGGGCGCATCTTCGAAGCCGCCTACCCAGAGCCACTGCGACGCCGCTTCGGGCGCAACGATCACGATGCTGCTTGCACCCGTCGGAGCCTGCGTTAATTCCTGCGAAGCGCTGCCGAAGCTCTCACCCAGGCTCAATGTGTGTTCGATCCGAGCCTTGGCTGGGTGCGTGCGTGGCTGCGATGGTTGCTCTCTGGCTGCCGCGTCGAAGCGGGACGAGGTCGCATCAAACCATTCAAGCTCGCCGGGGGCGTTTTCAAAGCCGCCCGGCTCCGGTTGACGCACCCACTCGCGTCCTCCGGTGACGCAGCCGAGCAGCAGGAGCGGCGTCACCACGAGCGCCGGCCGAAGCAGAGCCATTTGCTCATGATACTTCCGACCAGCTCTTTCCGCAAAGCCAACTTGCTCTTCTGTGGCGGAGGTAGCAGGAACGGCCTCGACTTGCGTAGGACAGTTTTGATAGCGTGGCGCCATGTCAAGTTCTGCGAGGAAGCGATTCACGGATGCATTTAGTATTTTCGGGCTTCTCCCCCTGACGCTAACGGGGCTAATCGCGTGCGGAGGCGATGAGGGAAACAAAACCTCCACCGGAGGCACCGGCGGCGCAATCGGAGGCGCTTCGAGCGGTGGAGCAACCGGCATCGGGGGCGGGATCATCGGAAACGGTGGAACCGGTGCCACAACGGGTGGGACCAGCGGAACCACTGGCGGAGTCGGCGGCACTGCTGTGGGAACCGGCGGAGCGACCGGTGGAACCACCAGTGGAAAGGGCGGAGCCAGCAGCACGACCGGCGGAGCCAGCAGCATGACCGGCGGAACCAGTGGCACGACCGGCGGAACCGGAGGCGCCGCGGCTTCCTGTAGCGGGACAGAAACCCAGTGTAGCGCGCGCACAGCCGACGAATGCCAAGCGTGGTCGGGCTGTTCCCTACAAGGACCCAATTGCGGCGGCGGTTGCGTGTACGGAACGGACGTCGCGTGCTATGCGGCTGGGTGCGACTGGGCGCCAATGCCGAAATTTGTTTCGTGTGTTGGCAGCTCGACAGCGTGTCTCGCTGTCACGGAGCAAGCTGCTTGTACCGCCGCCAATTGCGCGTGGACTTTTCCGTGCACAGGCGTCTGCAGCAGCATCGACACCACCTCTAGCACCGGAGGATTTCAGTGCACTATGGCCGGTTGCACGTACACTGGGACGGCGCGATCATGCACCGGCGCCTGTGAACAACTCGGTACACAGACCGAGTGTGCTGCGGCCTCGTGCACTTGGTATGCGGCCGGCCTTTCCTGCGCGGGAACGGCGCCCGCGTGTTCCACGTATACCGACTCGGGCGCCTGCACGGCGGCGGGCTGCACCTGGGGCTAACCCTGGGCGTAGCCCCGCTTTTCCAACCCGCCGAAGTCAACGCTTGACATTTCGCACGGCGTGGGCGGAGCCTGCCCGAAACCGGATGGGCGACGTCAAAAACTTCATCGTTCGTCATTTCCGCCATTTCAACGCGGCCACGCTGGTGGACGCGGCGGAAGCCTGGGGGCGTCACCTGAGCCAGGGCGGCGCGATGCTGCTGACGTTGGGCGGCGCCATGAGCACCGCCGAGATGGGGATCGTGATCGCCGAGCTGATTCGGAAAAACAAGATACACGCCTTGAGCGTGACCGGAGCGAACCTGGAGGAGGACATATTCAACCTGGTGGCTCAACGAAGCTACCAGCGGTTTCCAAATTTTCGTGAGTTCGGCCCTACGCAAGACAAGGCCTTGTACGATCGCGGCATGAACCGGGTAACCGACACGGCGATCCCGGAGCAAGAAGCGATGCGGAAGATCGAGCGGCGGATGGTCGAGCTCTGGCAGCGCGCCGAACAGCGCGGCGAGCGGTATTTCCCGCACGAATATTTTTATCAGTTGCTCGAAGGCGGCAACCTGGAATCGGAATACGAAATCGACCCAAAAAATTCTTGGGTGCTGGCAGCCGCCGAGCACAAGCTTCCGATTTGGGTGCCGGGCTGGGAAGACTCGACGCTCGGCAACATGTTCGTAGGCAACGTGATCTCCAAGAAAATCGGGGATTATCGTATCGTCAAAAGCGGCCTCGAGCAGATGGACTCGTTGGTTCGCTGGTACACCGAGACCGATGCCACCCGCCGGCTCGGTTTCTTTCAGGTGGGCGGAGGAATTTCCGGCGATTTCCCCATTTGCGTGGTGCCATTAATAGAACAGGACCTGGGTCGCACCGTTCGCAAGTGGGGATACTTCTGTCAGATATCGGAGTCCAGCACCTCGTACGGTTCCTACAGCGGTGCTCCACCAACCGAAAAGATCACATGGGGCAAGCTCGATGTGGACACTCCGCGTTTCATGATCGAGTCGGATGCAACCATCGTGTTTCCGCTGCTGGCCGCCTATTTGTTGGAGTTCTAACCTTGCTTGCGCTTCACACCGGCGCGGCAAGGGTCGGTGGCGCACGCCGGCAATACGCCTCAAAGGATGTCGCCAGCAAGCGCTCTCGCCAGCCCACTAGCGCACTCGCCCCGGCGGCGATATCACGGCTTTTCAAAATCGCATCGCGCATGCGCCTTAGAATTCGTTGCGGCAGCGCCAGTTCCGGCGCCACCGAGAGCTCTGCGCAGAGCTCCGCGCGCGCCAGCCCCAGCCAAGCTTCGAGCCGGATCTCGTCGTAGCTGGCATAGCTCGGAGGCTCCGCGGGGTTGAATCCCGAGTTATCCGCCTCGGTGCTCGCCCGCGCCAGCTGGGCGGTCAGATGTTCGCCATGGTCGGCGGCCCAACGCCGAGGCACGCCTTTGATCCTCGCGAGCTCGTCTGCATTGGCGGGCAAACGCGCTGCAATGGAAAGCAGCGTTTTGGTTTCCGGGGCGCGCGTTTGCTCTTCCGGGCTCAAAGCGTTGTACCAATCCACCAAAAACCGCAGCGCGGCCTGGCTTCCGCGATCCAGCTGCCAGGCGTTTCGGAATGCATCGAGTCGAAGCGGTAGTGCTGGCTCCGGCTCCGGCCATGCCGCCTCGCGAGAAGCGTCGAACACGGCCTCCAGCCTTCCCAGCTGCTCCAGGCGCTGACTGAGCGATGCGTGCAGCGCCGGAAGATATTCGATATCTGCGCAAGCGTAGGCCAGTTGATCGGCGGGCAGCGGCCGCCGCTTCCAGTCATCCGCTTGGTAACCCTTGCGCAGCCGAACTCCGAGCAGGCGATATACTAAATACGGCAAAGATACCGAGTGCTCCGGTCCCAACAGGGCCCATGCAATCTGGGTGTCGAAGATGCGTTCCGGCCGCACTCCCAACCGATCCACCAGAAGCTCGATATCTTGTGAGCCCGCGTGCAGTACCCATTCGATGCCCGCCCTGCCAAAGACGCGGGCCAATTTTGCAAGGTTCTGGAGCCGTAGGGTATCGATAACGAATACCTGCTGACCTTGCGACACCTGCACCAAGCACAGGAGCTTCCCCTGTCGATTGGATTCGAATTCGGTGTCGACGAATAACCGCGTAGCACCGTTCAACGCGCGCTCGGCCGCCGCGAGACCGGCGCTGGAATCGATGAGCTGCATCTCTCAATCTTCCGACCCAGGGGACGGCCCTTTTTCTGGACTACGGGTGCCGCTCCGCTCTTTGGAGGGTACCTCCACCACCGGCGGCCGGGGAAAGCTGGTTACGGGCGGCCATTGGGGCTCTAGCCCCCATAGCTCCGCCTGGGGCTATCAAACAAGACTGTCCGCCGGGTTTTCCCGCGTGTAAAGATACGCGGCGGCAGCGCAAAGGCGTTTCGTAAGGTCACTTCCGGGGACTCCCTGTGGATGACCGGGGGAAGTTTTTCCAGAGTGCCGCAAATGTTTTCTGAAAATCGTGCTCGGGGGTTGGGGCAGCTGAAGAGTCAAAAAGGCGCCGCTTTGGCTTGCGGGCGCTCGGGGCGCTAGAAGCGAAACCCCAGTGGCAGCCAGTTACTTCGACGTCGACGGCACTCTGGTGAGCATCAACCTGGTTCACCCCACGGTATTTTATTTAATGAACCAGGGAACACCGGTGCAGAGCGCGCTGCGACTGGGTCGCGCGCTACTCCGCGCCCCGAGCATGGCGCTGGCAGAGCTGGTCGATCGCCGCACCTTCAACGAGATTTTGTATAGCTCCTACCAGGGGATGACTGAAGACCGACTGCTGCTCTTAGCCGATGAGGTTTTCGACGACGTGATCCGGCCTGCGCTTTTCCCCCATGCGCGCGCGCTCGTGCAAAAGTGCCTGGATAACGGACAGGTGGCGGTGCTCATCTCGGGAGCGTTGGACTTCATGGTTCGCCGGCTTGCCGATCACCTGGGCGCGCAGGAGATCATTGCGAATCGATTGGAAATGAAAGACGGCACGGCGACCGGCAAACTGTTGAAGCCCGTGGTTGCCGGTCCGGAAAAGGCACGTCTCATCCGCGAGCACGCCAAGCAACACGGCCACGACTTGAATGACTGCTACGCGTTCAGCGACAGCTATTCCGACGTGCCGATGCTCAGCGTGGTTGGACATCCGGCGGCGGTGAATCCCGATCGAAGGCTCGCGCTTCTCGCCAAAGCGTATAGCTGGCCGAGCTTTAATCTTCGGGCGACCGGTTGAGTCATGGAATCTAGTCCCAGCAGCCACTGGCGCGATCCGCATTGATGAACCATCCCTGCCTCGTAACTCTGGAGCGCGACAGTGCCCCGCGCGTGCTGTTTTCGGGCGACCGCCTGGTCGAAGTCGACCTTCCCCCGGGCACGCGATGTCTATATCCGAAACCGCCGATAGAGCCACTCAAAGACCCGGACGCGGCGATTCGTTACGCCATCCATCATCCCGTGGGGAGTGACCCGCTGTACGCACAGCTCCGGCCGGGGATGCGGGTCACCATCGCGGTGGACGACATTTCGCTTCCATTGCCGCCGATGCGCGCGCCAGACGTGCGGGAGCGCGTTCTCAGCATCGTGCTCGAGCTCTTGGCGGATCACGGCGTGGAAGATGTCGAGATCGTGATCGCCACCGGAGTGCACCGCCGAATGAAAGCGCACGAAGTGCGCCACATGGTGGGCGCCCGCATCTTCAACCGATATTGGCCGGATCGGCTCTACAATCACGACGCCGAAGATCACAGTAACTTGGTGGTGGTGGGAGAAACCGAGCGGGGCGAGGTTTTGGAGCTCAACCGGCGCGTCGCGGAAAGCGACCTGGTCATCTACGTTAACCTGAACTTCGTTCCCATGAACGGCGGACACAAGTCGGTTAGTGTTGGCCTTTGCAGCTATCGGAGCCTAAGGCCGCATCACAATCCCGACAGCATCCGCGGTTCGGACAGCTACATGGATCCCAAGCGTTCTCAACTTTCTACCGACATCGGGCGCATGGGACGTCTGGCCCACGAAAAACTCAACATTTTCAGCATCGAAACCACCGTCAACAATCGGATGTTCGATCAACCGCTGGAGTTTCTCAGTCGAAATGAAGACGACCTAGGCGGGCGCGATCGAATGCTGCTCAAGGCCCTGGTGGCTTCTACCGCCAAGCTGCCCCAACCGGCGCGCCAGGCGATCTTTGACAAGTTCCCGGCTCCCTACGGGTTAATTGGGGTGGAGGCCGGCGCCACCGAAGCGGTTCACGAAAAAAGCCTGGAGCGCAATTTCGAGCAATATTGCGTGCCGGTGCAGGGGCAGGCCGACGTGCTCATCACTCCCATTCCCTACATCAGCCCCTACAGCGTGCACGCTTTCTTGAATCCGCTGTTGGTTCAGGTTCTCGCACAGGGTTACTTGTTCAACTTCTATCGCGGTGCGCCCCTGGTAAAAAAGGGCGGCACCCTCATCATCACTCATCCCTGCACCGACAAGTTCGATCATGAACAGCACGCTGCGTATGTCGACTTCGTGCATCGGTTCTTGCCCGAAACCCGCGATGCGCATGAGCTCCGGAGTCGTTACGAAGAGAAATACGCCCACGACGAAGCGCTGATTCAAATGTATCGCAGCGGCCACGCCTACCACCCCTCGCATCCCTTCTTCATGTGGTATTGGGGTGAAAACGGACGCCAGCACCTGGGCCGAGTGATTGTCGTAGGAGCCGACAATCAGTACATTCCCAAGCTCATGGGTTGGGAGACCGCTCCCAACATGGATGAGGCGTTGTATCAGGCGAAAAACGGTCAGCTGCGTTCGCTCGACATCACGCTTTTGCACGTTCCGCCGATCGTGATGGGTGACGTCACCCTGCACGAAATGTCGTCGGCGAGTGACGGGGATGATTCAGCGCTGGACCGGACCGGAAACGGAGAAAGGTTGTGAGCTCCCTCGCGCCCCCGCTGGACCTTTCGAAGGTCTTAGCCGGCCGCCGCTTGGTGGTTCTCGGCGGCACCGGATTTCTGGGCAAAGTTTGGTGGTCATTCCTCTTGTCCCGTTACCCCGAAGTTGGGCGGCTGTATTTGGTGATGCGGCCGAAGGGATGGCGGAGCGCCAATGAGCGTTTCTGGGAAGAGATCGCAAACAGCCAGGCGCTCTCAGCCCTTAGAGAACAGTTCGGTAGTCGATTCGAAGAGTTCCTGAGGGAGAAAATATCGGTGGTCGAGGGAGACGTGGTCAAACCGCTCTGCGGCTTGGATTCAGATGTGCGCGCCGAGCTCAGGGGCACGGTGGACATCGTGGTCAACGCCGCCGGTGTAGTGGACT
>DASXTY010000288.1:0-2875 GCA_036505155.1 Polyangiaceae bacterium
CTGGCGGGGAGGCGAAAACGAAAAAATGGCTCGAAAGCGCGTCAGCGATCAAACCCTGGTAAACGCGATCCTTTTCATGGCCGTTGTGTCGTTTTTCCTCGGGAAAGCAGCCCTGAACGGCGAGCAGCAGCAGCAGCAGCAGAAAGCTGCCTGAATCTGCTTACTCAACACGATTGGTGGAATGAATCGATTGTGATTGACCGTCGGCAGCCTTTATGCGTTGGGCTGCCCCGTACGACAAACCCGCTTCTTTTGCGGCGTTTCGTATAGTCAACCCCTGATCGAGTAGCTGGCGCAGCATCGCCCGTTGCTCGAGCGTGCCCGACGGCGGCCGGCCCCACCGGCGGCCGCGAGCTTCGGCGGCCGCGCGGGCCGCTTCGCGTAGATCTCGCTGCGTCTCCAGCTCCCATTCGGCCATGGCGCCGATCACCGCGATCACGACGTCCCCCATGGGACCGTGTAGGGCGAAGTGGTCTGCCACGCTCCGGACCTCGCAACCGTAGTCGCGGAGCTCGTGAACCGTCGCCAGCAGGTCAACCGCCCCCCGCCGGGTCAGCCGGTTGAGCTTGAACACCCAGAGCACGGCGAGCTCGCCCCGCCGGGCTAAATTCCGGATGGCATCGAGCTCCGGGCGGAGGGAAGCCTTTCCCGATCGCACCTCGGACCGCCACAAGTCGATCGTTTCGCCCCTAGCGGCTGCTGCGCGCGAGATGGCCTCGCGCTGTAACGCTTCATCCTGCCCCCGGCTGCTGACCCGCAAGTAGGCCGCCGTTCGCCGCACCGGCCCCTTATAGCGCTTTCCGGGGCCCGTAGGGCCCGCCTCTGCCCCCGTGGGGGCGCGAACGTAACCAGGGGCCCCGCCAGGGCCCGCGGTGGGTGCCCCGGCTTGGGGGGGCACATCCGCCCAAGAGACGCCGCCGTTTCGGCAGGGAGAGGAAGCGGATCAGAGAGGATCTTCAGTTGATTTCTCTCTGCTAGGACGTTTTGTCCTAAAGGCTAGGACACTTTATCCCAGCATTAGGACAGTTTCTCACCCCCGCGGAGTGCCGGCCGCGCGTCCAGCTTGGATCCATGGTGGATCCGTCACGGCTCCGCGCGTGGCCGTTCAGTGGTTTTGGCCCCCGTGTTCAGTAGTCCGGGCGCACGCCCACAACTCGAGCCCAAAAACGAGCCCAGTTGCGCGCACGTCCGCCCTTGCCCGCCGGCGGGGGTGAAACGCTTCACAGGTGCGTTTCACGCCTTGACAGCACCCGCTAATCGGGCGGGGGGTCCGGCTCGGGCTTTTCTCCGTACCGCTTGGCGAGCTCGCGATCGAGCTCGGCGGCCGTGTAGCGTCGACGGCCCGCGTTACGCGCGGCCTGCTTTTCGGCGCGCTTCTGCCGCCACTCCTCGCGCAACGCATCGAAGCGCGGCCCGATGGCTTCCCACACCGCTAGGACACGGTGCGACCAGCCGCACGAAACCGGGTGCTGACGGCCCTTCGGAACCTCGCCCTTTTTGGCCCGGAAGCACTTCAAAAGCCCCTCGTCGCGCATGCGCCGTAGCCAGCGCTGGACCGTGCGCACCGCACAACCGACCGCGGCCGCGATCGAGCTCTGGAAGAGCCATGGATCCTTGCCGTGGCTCACGAGCTCGGCGAAAACCGTTGGCCCGTTGCCGCGCCACCCCTCGCGGACCGCAAGCGCGTGAGCCTTGATGGCTTCGGCTTTGAACGGTCCGCCAAAAAGCATCATGACGGGCGGTGCTTGCAGCGCTTGCAAGCCTTAATTTCGAGCTTCAACGGCCGGAGTTTCAGTGCTTCCCGTATGAGATCTTTGGCCGTGGTGGTAGCCAGGATCAGGCGGTCAACCTCCGCGAGCTTCGCGCGGTGCAGCTCGCACGGAATGAGCCTCATGGCGGGTTCCCTGGGCAATCACCCGGGTTTCGCAAAAGCTCGCCGTCCGCCGTGGTGAAGCGGGAGTGCCCGAAAAAGCGGCCGTCCCGGCCCTCGCGAGTCATGCCGCACTGGCGGCACCGATGGCCCTCCCAGCGGTGACGGGCCGCTTTACGAAGCCTTTTAGGCCGCTTGACCGATCCGGGTCCGGATTTCAAGTCCGTTTCATCCGCAATTTGCGCGGAATTGGTGGCCGAGTCAGGCCAGCCGCTAGACGAAATCGACCGCTCAAAGGGCAACGGCAATTGCCGCGGGTCCACCTCAGGGTTAGGGTGGTCCCACGTTTGCGGTTCAGTCGCCTTGGCTGAGCTTCGCGGCATTAGTGGTGCCGTCCTTCCCTGGTTTTTTCTCGCACTTCGTGCGTTTCCGCGCACATTTGCGGGTGACTGTAACCGCAATCGGGCCCCCGGATCTACGGGGGCCGACCTTTTTGTCCAAAATTTTTCACACCCAGTGCGCGGCTGTTCATGGGTCACGAATGACCCACCCCCCGCTGCACACATGGACGTAGCCATTTTTGGCCCCCTGGGTCTTTGTTGACCCACCCGGCCCTCAGTTCGCTAAGCTTCCGTCAGCCATGGCGAAAAAGCGAACCAAGACTCAGTCCCGTGCGATCGTCGTCCGCGAGCGTAGCCCTGCTCCGATCATTCGGGTGTCAGCCCCGCGCGCCACTCCCGTAAAGCACAAGCGCCGCCGCAAGGGCGGAGGCGGCGGAGCCAGCCGATCGATCGGTTCAGCCACCGGCAGCATGAGCGCCACCAAGAGCGGATCGCTGGCCCTCGGCGGCTTCATCTACGGCTACATCGAGAAAAACGTGCCGCAGGTTCCGACGTTGCCGCTGATCGGCAAGTCGGGCGCCATCGCGCTGATCGCCTACTTCATGGGCGGGAAAAACCCCGGAATCATCGCCGACATTGGCAACGCGGCCAGCGTGATCGCGGG
>DASXTY010000289.1:0-2711 GCA_036505155.1 Polyangiaceae bacterium
CGACGCACACTACGGCGCCCACACGCACTCGACTCCAACTCAGCATTCGCCCTGAGCCGGTACGCTCCCCAGCGTCTAGAGTTTCTGTGCGCGTACAGAACTTCTACTGTTTCTCTGCTCAGCCCACAGGCGCCCACCGACCCCAGCACTGCGGCTACACCAGCCGGCGCGCTAGTCACTCTCAGAGCCAAAAAAGGCTCGACGCCTCGGCCGATGGGCACACGCGCTCACGTACAACTGGGCACCGGGGCTTTTTCCCGAGGTTTTTGGGGTGTGTGGGTGCCCATGGGAGCAGGACTTGGTCGACCCTACGCAGAAGCCGTACAGTAGGGGCATGTCCGACCCGGCGCGCGCGGAGCACCCTCGGTTCAGGGTACATCCTGACGACGAAGCCGAGATGCGCGCGGCCCTCGCGGACGTCGAAGCTGGGCGCACAGTCGCGCTTACCGCTGCCGAACTCGCAGAGTGGGAAGCAACTGGGGAACTTCCCGCCTCGGTGCAAGCTCGTTTCGCAGCGCTCGGATGCGCCGAATCCCAAGACTGACGGCGCGCTTTCTCAGTCGCCGGCAGGCACTTGGGATTGCCAGTGGTTCGGCGGCGTCTGCGGTCACCGCCACAATTGCAGAGCTCATCAGAAGCCCCCTGCCAGGCCCCGAGGACTTCGAGACACTCATGCCACCCGTCGTGCAGGTTTGGTGCCGGCGGGTGCCTGGCTTCAATTTCTGGCTCTTCTACAATTTCAGCGACGCCGAGGTTGTGGTCATCACCGTAACGGCTCGGCCTCCAATACCTTTGGACAAGTAACGCGCTCGCGAAGCACGGGGAGGGCTAGCTGATGGCCCGCAGCGGCATCCCACCCGTTGGCGTCTGGCGCTCAGCCCATGGCAACGCGGCTAAGGGCGGAGCTACCAGGGTGCCCGAGCCTTGCGCCGACGGTGTTCGGCCCGCTCCTGCCAACACTGCGGCTCCGGTGGAGCGCCGCACGAATGGGACAGTTACGCCGGTAGGCGCCGCGGAGCTGGCCCGCATGCGCTGGGAAGCCGAACGCATCCCCGACTTTGGCGACAGGACACAACCGTGGATGCCCCCGGCTGACGCTCTGGCGCCTTTCGATGACGCCCGTCGAGACTTGCTGGCTCAGCGTCGCACAGAGATTCACGAGCTCACTGGTGCCGTTGACAGCGGCTTGGGCGCTCAGCTCCGAGCATGGGCCTACATCCACGCCGCTGGCGAGTATTGGGCATCGAAGTTCTTTGGCACCGGCGACCCAGAGGCTTTCCAGCGGATGGTGTCCGCTTTCAAGGCGAGCAGCACGGAGGACGCCAAGCTTCGAGACGCCGCGGCGTGGGCGGCAGAAGCGCGCGCGGGCGGAACTGCCGACGACCTTGGCGCTCTCGCCCGCAAGCGTCTCGCGGCGAAGCGCGCCGCGGGAGGGCAACTATGATTTCGTGCGGCGATATCGCGCCGCTGATCGGCAAACGACTAGCCGAGCTGACCAGCGCTCTGGACGGCGCAACTGCCGAGGCGCGTAGCTTGTGTGCAGCCTGCGCCCCCGACGCTTTGAGCACCATCGAGAGCGGCGCAATCGCACTGCTATCGGCACTTGGACGCGCGGCCTACGGGGCACACCTCGTCGCGGTCCTTTGCGAGCAGGCGTTGGAGAGCGATGCCCTTGCTGAGCTACCGAACATTGCCGAGCAGCCGGGTGATACCGCACGTGCCCAGGCGCTGGACAATTGGCTATGCACGGCGCCCGGCTGGGGTGACGTTGAGCTGCCGTCGAACCTCGACCCGGTCATTGAACGCATCAACCGCGACATAGCGTGGCTTGCCCAGCGAGGCTTTTCCCCCAAAGACCAGCTTCGCGCTCTTGGGACGCTCAAGTCCGTTCGGGCGACGTTACGGCTCTTCGAGTCAGTTATCGCCGCCATCGTCGAAGACTGGCCCGAGTCGCCACCGTATTCGACGATGCTCGATGCGCTCGCGCTGGCTCGAACGCGCCTGCACCTCCGACGTAGCCGCGAGGAAGGCACCTCATGAATATTTTCGAGTGGGCCGACCTTGTCGACTTCACAGCGCTTCGCCCGCCGGTGTGGGAAGCCACGCATCGCCTGGCGTCCGGCATGCCGCTCCCAGCCGAGCTTGTTCCCGTCGCGGAGCAAATCACCGGACACGCTGGTCCGTGGCGCCCAGAAGGTTACAAGCGCGTGCATGTCGTCGCCGGACGAGGCTCAGGCAAGACCGATAACGGCGCCGCCATCATCGTGCACAGTTCAGTCTTGAAGGACTGGTCGGGCACGCTGCGTAAGGGGCGCACTGTTTGGACGGGCTTCGCTGCCCAGAACCGCGAGATTGGTGCTCTGGCATTCGAGGCCGCGTTAGCCCTGCTCAAGCAGACCGAAGACGCACTCCACCGCAAGCTCATCGAGCAGCAGAACTTCACCAAGGATACGGGCGTCATCACGCTCCGCGGGACGGGCACCGGCATCCGCGTCATTGCTCGGGACCCAGACTCTGGCCGAGGCCCGCAGTGGGGCGACTTCGTGGTCGAAGAGGCCGGCGCCGGTGCGGTAGGCGACGACGCAGCTCGGAGCGTAGGCCGTTTCGTGCAGAGCATCAGCCCCCGTGTAGCCGGAACTACGTGGCTCATCGGTACACCGTCCGGGCAGCTTGCCGGCCCGCTCTATCGGAGCTTTCAGCGCGACAGACAC
>DASXTY010000290.1:0-8819 GCA_036505155.1 Polyangiaceae bacterium
AACACCGTGATCACTTCATCCAGCCCCTGCCGAACGTCGTAACCGTCGTCATCGCACACGACTACGACGCTCACGTCTTCCTCGCTCGTACTGACCGGCTTGCCTCCCGCCTGCTCCACGTACCGCACCGAGTCGTCGGGACCCATGACGATGGAGCGTGCCCCGGTGAGCCCGCACTCCGCGAAGTGCGGCGCGAGCAACATGCCGGAGGTGACGATCCGGGCGAGCTCCACCTCGAGACCGAAGCCGACAAAGCGACGCACTATTGTCTCCGGCAGCCGCGAGGCGTCATTGGTGAGCACGACGAATTGCTTTCCCGCCCCGCGAATTCGCTCCAGCAGCTCGGCAGCGCCGGGCAGCGCTCCCGCGGTGCTCACGATGACGCCGTAGGCGTCGAGAAGGAAGACGTCGTAGCGGGAAAGGAGATCATTCACACTGACTTCGGACATATTCGGACGCTTACGCTTAGCGGGCTCTCGCCGCGCCGGCAAGTCACGCACCAGCCCCGGTCGCCAATGGTGGCAAGCGCGCCGCTAGACCTTCCAGAGCGATGACAAATCCAGGGCCAGCGCCTCGAATGGCTCGGCGCGAACCGCCACGTTTCCGCGCCACGTTCCTTGCAGCCTGTATCCATTACCTGCTTGACGGGGTTTTTATCTGCGGTATGCAAAATGGTGTGACCAAGTCAAAGATCGCGATCAGCCTGCCCAAGTCGTCGCTGGAAAGAGTTCGACGCGCCGTAAAACGGGGGCGAGCCGCCAGCGTGAGCGCATACGTTGCCGCCGCGCTCGAGGAGAAGGCAAAACTGGATGACCTCCAGGAGATGCTGGATGAAATGTTGGCCGTGACCGGCGGCCCGCTGACGCAGGCGGAGCGTCGGAATGCCGATGAGGCGTTGGGGAGCAGCCGCCGGCGCAAGGGTCGCGCCGCGTGAGCGGTCTGACGCTCGACACGGGCGCGCTCATTGCTTTCGAGCGCAACGACCGGACCGCAGTTGCAATTATTGCGCGCGCGCGCTGAAGCGCCGTCCGACGTTGAGGACTTGCGTCGGCTCGATGCGTCGCTGGTCGTTGAAAGTCACCTGGATCTGGTAGGGAGAGTCGGGTGGATCGAGAAAGACTGGAGCGAGCAGCGCTGACGGTTCGAACGTCTTGCGGCAGCGATTGTCAAGGAGGTCCCGGCCGGGCGCAAATAGCGTAGGCGATCCTCGCCATCACCAGCGGCGCATTTGTCTTGGTCAGTGGAACCCCTGAAGAGCTTGCGCAAAGTGGTCCCGGTGCGGACGGCGAACCGTCCGAGAATGGAGGCCCGCGCTCGGGCCAGCTTGCGCCGCTGGTGGGTACGCGCTAGCTTGGCTAATCAGCAGGTGGCGGCTAGAAAGGCCCGCCGACTAGGATTCGGATGTCTAATGGGTGCTGCGCGGCCCGTCTTCTTTGGACCAAAGCCAGTGGCGTTGCGCTAATCGCGCTGGGGACGATAACCGCAGCGTGCGGTCAGGTTGAGCATTCCCGCGTGTCCGGTGCCGGGGCCGGAGGCGTCGTCGGAGAGGGCGGAAGTGGCGGCGTGAGCGGGAGCGCGGTTAGCGGCACGGGAGGATCAAGTGGAAACGGAGGCGCCGTGGATGCCAGCGGTGCGGGACAAGGGCCGTTCCTTTCGCGTATTGCCCTGGGCATGCAGCATGGCTGCGCCATCAAATCGGATTCGTCGATCGTTTGCTGGGGATCGCCGGTCTATGATTACGGTCAAGCGGTGGCGCCAACGGGCTCGTTCACCCAAATCGGCGCTGGAGACCTTAGGAACTGCGCCACCCGCACCGACGAAAGCATCGCCTGTTGGGGTGAGCCGTTTAGCTCGGGACCCGTTTGGCCAATTCCGTCGGGCTCCTTTTTGCTCGTGAGCGTCGGCGGAGCTCACGCCTGCGCCATCTCCACCCTGTTCGGCCTGCGTTGCTGGGGTGCTACAGATTCTCAAGCGCTGTTGCCACCGCGGGGTCCGTTCACCCAGGTTGCGTCGGCGGTTGAGTTTAGCTGCGCGCTCAGCGCTGCGGGCGACATCGTTTGCTGGGGGAACAACGACTTCGGCCAGGCGAGCCCGCCAGCAGGCAAATTCCGTTTCGTGACAGCAGGTCGGGCTCACGCCTGTGCAATCCACGACGACGGAACCGTGGCCTGTTGGGGCCTTGGAGGCCCTGGCGATCCCACTGACGGCAGCGATGCGAGCGGACTTTCTTGGGGCCAGGCGGTTGCGCCTGCGGGGAGGTTCATGCAGCTCGCTGCGGGCACGTACAACACCTGCGGCGTCACCGATTCGGCCGAGCTCCGCTGCTGGGGGGCAGGAACCCGCTTCAACAATTGCCTCCCGTCTCCCGAATGCGGCCAGTCTCTCCCTCCACCCGGAGCGTTCCAGGAGGTTGCAGCTGGCTGGTTCCACTCTTGCGGCGTACGAGCGGACGATGGGAAGATTTATTGCTGGGGTTTGAGCACGCTCGGTCGAGCAAGCCCACCGTCTGATTTTCTGTAAGCGTGAGACTATTGCGGCACAACGCAAGTGTGCGTACTCGGGTCGCACCTTACCCCGCCACAGTCGGCATCCTCACGACATTGCTTGCAAAAGCCGCTGAAGCAGAAAGGCGTGCTCGGTGTGCCAGCGCAGTCGCTGTCGACTATGCAGCTCGGGCACGGCGCCGGACGAATCACGGAGCCGCCAATCTGGTCGGGCCGGTGGGCGGTGCATTCATAACGTGTGACCTCGCGTAACCCGCTAAAGCTCCGGCAACAGACTTGGTCGCACTGGTCCATGGTGAGCTGCCGCTCGGTGCTGCACTGGTCGTTGAAGGTCACCTGGATCTGGTAGGGAGAGCCGGGTGGATCGAGAAAGACTGGATCGGAAAGCTTGCAGCAGACCTGGCATTTTGAGTCGAGAACAGGGGTTGCCGACGCCGTCAAGTAGATACTATCCAGAGCGCACAAGGACGACGGCTCGTGCTTGAACGTCCCGTCTGCTAACTGGCAGCACATGCTCTCGACCTCACTAGGCAGCGCCTGAAGCAGCACAACCTTGGTCGACGCTGGAATCCGTCCAGTCGCCACGTTGTAGTCGATGTAGCTGTCGGTCAGTTTCTTAGCTACCTTTCGCGCTCTCTCGCACTGATCAGGGGTCAAAGTCGTTTGATTGACGCAAACTTGGTTCATCAAGTTGTCGTCGGGGACGTTGTGATCCAGAGAGAGCGCGTGGCCGAACTCGTGTGCGATTACACAGGGAAAGTTACTAACGTGGTCGGTATCGATAAGCACCATCGGTACGTCGGGGTCGGTTTTGCCGGCCGCGATGGGGCAATTGAGCGGCCCGAACTGAGCGACGATTGGGCGGAGCGTGCGTACCCCGCTATGGATAAATTCCAGGCCAGTTATGAACAATAGGTCCGCGGCTTCTTGGCCAACTTGTTCGATTATTTTCTGCTTGAGCACACCATCAACGTCAAAATCTGTGGGGGTACCTGCCGGGCTGTAAAACTCGTGTACCCCCGGATCCGGGGAGCATTTTCGAATGTTCTCGAACCAGCCGTCGTCCAGAACGAAGCTGAAGCTGCGGACTATCTGAAACTGAATGCCACATTGTTCCCAGATCGTGTCGGGCGGTTTCATTGTGGCGAGCGCCATGAACGAAGCCCCAGGATCGGTCAGATTGAACAGCACGTTCGGGTCGGAAGCGTCCGTCACGGTGTCAAAAAACTTGATAAAGTCTATCCAGGCGCGACTGCGGTCGCTGAAATCCGGCTGAAAATCTTGTTGTCTCCACGTCACTGCGATCACGGGTACCACGAGCGTCGAGGCAGAGAGTTGGACTGTGAGCATGCCGGGCGGTATGGCAGGCTGAAACCCACCGATGTTGACCAATGCAAAAGTGTTGGCACCAAAAAAGCGCCCGTGCACCAAGTTGCCCGATCGGGTGCTCCAGGATGCCGGATTTTGGGCGGGAAACTCCTGATGTCCTGGCACGGGCAGCATTGGAAGGGCGCCGACGCCCGGAATAGCAACGTTCTGAGCCATGACGCCCTGCCATTTCGCGTGAATACCCCAGGGCGAAACACTCTCGGGGTCGGCGTCGCTCTTGTCCCCGCTACCCCAGAAGAACTCACCGGAAAACTTCGGGTTGTCCTGAAAGACCTCCTTGAAAGGCCTCGTCACAAGAGGCTGCTGAATCCCTGCGACCACGTTTGGAGTCGTTGGATCAGGTTGGTATGTCTGACTTGTGGTGACGTTAATGGTAGGGCCGGCAAGGCTGGTAGTCAAAGCCTCCATGCTTGGGCCGCTCGACGGCGGAAGCTGGTTGGTGCGCTCCCCCTTTGTGGTCGCTCCTTCGAGTGTCACCGTGTTCGCATACACGCCGCCTCGGTGGGACTCGGCGAGTGCAGCTAGGGTCACCGCAGCGGCGGGAGCGATCAGCGTACCGACCAGCGGCGCCTGCAGGTCAACCGCGTCTGTGCCGAAATAGGTAATGAGCACGTTGGTTGGTCGCCCGAGGGTTCGGTCGGGCAAAAACGGCGCCTCGTAACGGAGCGTATCGCGAATGAAGATTTCAATCCGTCCCGGATTGTTGTTGTAGAGAATGGTGGAACCCTGTTTCATGACCAGCTCGTCAGTGAAATACTGGCCACTCTCGAGGTGTACCGCTGCTCCAGGATCGACCAGAATCTTGCGATAAGCACCCGGTCTCAAGGTCACCGGGTGAGGCGAGTCGGCCACGACCACCTCCGATCGCGGGGGGAACATAACCTCATGCCGGAACGTGACGAGATTGGTGCCCGCGTGCTCCAGAGTCTCACCCAGGATGCGGGCGCTCGGCGCCTTGTTGATTGTCGCGTCGGTTGCGACGTAGCCGAGCGCACCGGCGCCGTCGCCGAGCGTGATGGCGCCTACGCTCCAAATCGACCCCACGAATGCTCCCTGCCGGACGTCGGTCGGGCCACCGGCGTTGACAAGCGTCATCGGCTGGCCCTCGAACACGCTAACCCGAACCCCGGGTCCCACTTCTAGCCGCTCCTTTGCGTAGAGCGCAACGGTCTGCGGATCGATTCGGTCAGGAAACGGGAGCTCTACCATGCATACATCGCCGCTGCACGGTTGAACTGCTTTATGCAACGCAAGCCGTGATCGCCCAACTCGCTCCTCTCGTTCATTGCTGCTGCAACTGGCGAGTACCAGTGCCAACACGCTAATGCTGCACAAGCCAATGGAGCCCAAACCGCCAGCTTTCGTCATCGTGTCCTCCGAGTGACAACCGAAGCTGTCAGCTAACCAGAGTACACGCCTGGAAACAATTGGGTGCGCGTTGACCCACTCGCCTCGGATTTGGTAGCGAAAATTCCTCCCCGTTTTTTGCCGAGCAAACTGACGGGTTCCAGCCGCAACGGATTTCCCCTTCCTAGGCTCTTGCCGCGGCGGCAAGTCACGCACCGAAAAGCGGCGATCGGCAGCTCACCCTCGGAGCCGCACCACCAAGTCAGCAAGGGCGGCCAGGTTCGAAAAGTTTTGCGCCGTCAGCTCTTCCGGCGGAAGCTTCGTACCTAATTCCTTTTCCAGAAAAGTGGTGACCTGCACGATCCCCATTGAGTCGATAACACCTAGCTCGAGCAATGGCGTGTTCTCGTCCAGCCCCGCGTCGTTGCCTTCGAGTAACTCGGCGGCGATGAACGATCGGATCCGCTTTTTTGCCTCTTCATGGTCCATGGTCTCGCTCCCGTCTTTTGCAAGCAACCTCGATTGCGTGTCGATCCAGCTTGCCATTTGAAGTGCGCGGAAGCGACTCCAGCCATACCACCCGGTCGATGATCATGTACCGGGGCAGCCGCTCGGCGCAGAAAGCCTTCAGGGCCAGAAGGGCCACGCGCTCTTCGCCCCGGGCTACCAAGGCGGCAACCAGCCGCGCCTCAAGCCCAGATCCGACTACCGCAACCGTCACCTCACGAATAGCCGGATGTTGCCCCAACGCAGCCTCCACATCGCCGAGCTCCACGCGATAGCCGCGAATCTTCACCATGTGATCGCGACGGCCCAAAAAATCGAAGCCCCCGTCCGCGCGCACTCGCGCTCGGTCGCCGGTGCGATAGGGAGCGCCCGCCGAGTGCGGCTCGCAGCCCCAATAGCCCAGCATGACCGTCGGACCCCGCACCAGGAGCTCTCCGATTTCGCCTGGTCGGGCCCTGGAGCCATCTTCTTTTTCGGCCCACACTTCGTCGCCGCTGCACGAAATTCCAATCGGGATAGGTGAGCTTGAGTCCTCGAGCACCGGCGGAAGCTCGTAGAATGTGCACACGTTGGTCTCGGTCGGCCCATAGAGATTGAGTAGGCGCGCGTTCTCAAAGCGCTTGCGAAGCCGGGCGAGCGCGGCAGGGGGGAAGGGCTCACCGGCGAACAAAATCTGGCGAAGGCAAAGGTCATTTCGTTCGAGCAAGCCGCCACTCTCCATCATGAGCACAAGCGCCGAGGGCACCGAATACCAAATGGTGACGCCCTGACGCACCATTCGCTCGACCACTCGCTCGGCCGCGAACGACTCTGTTTCGGGAACGATGGCCACACTGGCTCCGGATGCAAACGCTGCGTAGACGTCCAGCACCGAAAGGTCAAAATGCAGCGGCGCGTGATTGCCGAACACGTCACTAGGCGTCGGCGATAGCTCCGCCACCGCCCACTCGATGAAGGCCAGGGCATTCTTGTGGCTGATGCACACGCCTTTGGGAACCCCAGTAGAACCCGATGTATAGAGGATGTACGCGAGCGAATCCGGGCTAATGAGGCAGCGCGCGGGCGGAGCGCTGCTCAGCTCAACCAGCGAGGACCACGGCGCTCCCGGCCCCGCCCCATCGCTCAAGCACGGCGGAAGCTCCATCTCTCCTCTAGCTTCGAGCGCGCGCAGCCCGGATTCGGTGCCAATCAACGCCGACATGTTGCAGTCGCCCACAAGGCTCGCAGCTCGAGCCACGGGGCTCAGGGGATCGATGGGGACATACGCGCCCCCTGCGCGAAGAACTCCCTGTGTGGCCGCGATCGCGTCTGAGGACTTATGAAGCCAGATTCCCACCCGATCGCCGGGCTTTACTCCTGTCGCCATCAGGAAATGAGCAATTCGATTGGCGAGGGCGTCGAGCTCGCCGTAGCTCACCACTCCCCGCTTCGGACAATGCACCGCAGGGGCGACCGGCCTTGCGGCTGCGCTCTGCATCAAAAAGTCGTGGAGCAGGCGCATCGACCCCCGCTCACAGTCCCAGGTACCGCGCGATGAGGTTTCGCTGAATCTCGGAGGTGCCCGACACGATGGTGCCGGGCAGCGCATCGCGCAAGAAACGGTCGACCCCGGTTTCGGTCATGACACCGGCTCCCCCGAAGACCTGCACCGCGTCCAGCCCCGCGAGCACCGCCGCCTCGCTCACAGCGAGCTTTGCCATGGCAACCGTGAGCCCCGCGTTCTCTCCCTGATCCAGCTGCCAGCAGGCGCGGTAAAGCAAGAGCCGCGCCGCTTCCAGACGGACCTTCATCTCGGCAATGCGGTGCGAGACCGCTTGAAAGCTCCCGATGGGCTTCCCGAACTGACGGCGCGATCGAGCGTGGTCGACACAGGCCTCGAGCTGTCGTTCCATTAGACCGAGGTAAATCCCAAACAGGCAGCTCCGCTCCCAGAGCATTGCCGTCTCGAAAATCCGCGCGCCCTGCCCTTCGGCGCCAATTAGATTGGCCACCGGAACTCGGCAACCTTCGAGATATAGCGAGCAAGTTGGAGAGGTCTCGAGGCCCACCTTGTCGATCGCCTTGCCCAGCGAGAGCCCCGCACGATCGCGCTCCACCACGAAAGCGCTGATGCCGAGGTATCCCGCCTTCGGCTCGGTCGCGACATATACGATGAAAATATCGGCCACCGGCCCGTTGCTCACCCAAGTCTTCGACCCCTCCAGCACGTAGACGTCGCCGTCCCGAGCCGCGTGCGCCTTAAGCGAAAACACATCCGACCCCGCTTCGCTCTCCGTGATGGCATTGGCACCCATCCAGTCGCCGCTCGCCAGCCTGGGCAAGAGCGCCCGTTTCATGGTTTCGCTGCCCGCTTTCCAAATCGGCACCGCGCAGGCAAACAAGTGCGCCGCCATCGAAAACAATAGACCGGTGTCCTGGCAGCAGAGCCCCAGCGCCTCCATCACCCGCGCGGTGCTCAGAGCGCCCAGCCCCATCCCCCCGTAGGCCTCGGGCACACATAATCCCGTGAGCCCGAACGCGCCGCAGCGCTTCCACTCTTCCTTCCCGAAACGATGCTCGCGCACTCGGTCCGCAAACGTTCCGTTCAGCTCGGCCCGAGCGAACTCCAGCGCGCGCTCGTAAAGCTCCGAATCCCCGCTGTTCCAGCTGAAGTCCATGAGGTCAGCGCACCCCGCCGCTCAAAAGGCTTCCCGCGAAGTGGGTACCGAGCAGCCCCGGCAGGGCACGATGACGGCGTACTTCTACGCCAGCCGAAAGCAGCAGTGCCGCCATCACGTGAAAGATCGCGTGGTAGAGCCGGCTCAGCGCGTCATTGGAGAGACCTAGCTCGTGCAGTGCTCGGGACGCGCTCCATGCCTGATCGGCGTGCCGAAGCTCGTGCGCGATGGCGCGCCGACGATTGTCCTCCGTCACAGCGAAATCCCCCTCGTCGTCGATGTCGCGCGCCAGAGCGCGTTCGGCGCGACGCAGCGCTTCCAGCTGTTCCGTCGACATCGGAAGCGGCGCCAGGGGAAGCCCGGTGGCTACCTGCACCGCGGCCACCTCGCCGGCAGCAATTCCAATTTCCTTGTC